>JACPIQ010000117.1 GCA_016188005.1 Candidatus Rokuibacteriota bacterium
AGAAGATCACCGTGGGCGTAGTGGATCACCGAAACCTGCAAGTGGAGCGGCCGGAGCAGGTGGCCGCCCTCATCAAGAAGGCCCTCCGGCACATCCCCGCCGAGCGGCTGATCGTCTCGAGCGATTGCGGCTTCGGCCGCGAGGGGATGAGCCGGCGCATCGCCTTCTACAAGATGGTCTCGATCGTGCGCGGGGCCAACATCGTCCGGCGGGAGCTGGGGCTGCCGGAGGCCGAATGCCGCGCGGCCGACCCGCGCTTCGCCCTCGTGGACGAAGGGTGAGGGCCAGAGGCGCCGACTTCACTCATGACCGCCTCCGGAGTGAACTCTCCGGTTTCCCGCCACGCGACCCGTGCAGCGGGCATCCAGGCCCCCCCCGGGAACCCATGGTCTCCTCGGCCGAGTGCCAGGCACCGCCCGCCTCTGATCCGGCTCCCGCGGTGATCCTGGGGATCCGGCTCTCGCGACAGGGGCGGGGTGACATTTCTATAGAACAACAGCAGCCGCTCACGCGGCCCTTGACGACGCCCCTGTCCCGGGAGCAGGATCGCCGCAGGAACCGGATCACAGCCGGGCGGTCTCGGCTCCGGGACCGGCGGCTCGACGACGGAGGGGTCTTTCAGGGGGTTCAAGAGCCCCCCGCATCTGGCGGAGTTCTTTCCCCGTCTCCTGGAGCACAGCACGCTGTACTTCTCGGCGCGGGACGTCCTGAGCTTCCTGGGGCGGAAGTGGCACGGCAAGTTCGAGGGCGAGGTGGTGACGGATCAGTTCGACCATGGGTTCAACGGGCGCTTGCCGGGGCGGCGCGTCAAGCCCCGCATGAAGCGGAACTGGATCAAGATGTACGAGAAAGCCGGGTGGATGCTCCGGGTGGAGACGGTGATCAACGACCCGGAGGAGTGTCGGGTGCGCCGGCGGGTCCGGCGCCGGGGCCGGCGGCGGACCGAATGGGTGCCGCTCAGGAAGAGTGTGGCCTACCTCTTCCGCTACCGCGAGGTCGCGCAGCAGAGCAACGCGCGGTATCTCAATGCGTTGGCCCAGGTAGACGATCCCACCCCCGGGCTCCGGGGGCAGGACACCATCACCACCCGCAAGCACCCGGCGGCGGGCCGGCCTGTCAAAGCCTTCAATCCGGTGGCCCGGCCTGACTACCAGCTCTTTGTTGCCCTCATGGGCGGGGAGCACGCGGTGCACGGCTTCGCGAACCGCGACCTCCGCGCCAAGCTCGCGGGCCACCTGCGTGATGACCCCAAGCAGCACAGTGCCCAGATCAGCCGCCTCCTGCACCGCCTCCACGTCTACGGGCTGGTGGCGAAGATCCCCCGCTCGCGGCGCTGGCGCGTCACGGCGTTTGGCCATCGGGTCATGGGCGCCTCGGTCCGACTCCGCCAGCTCCACTTCCCCGCGTTCTACGCCGAGGCCGCGTGAGGAGCCCGGAGACTTTCATCGCAAGAAGCAAAGAACCAGCGACGGAAGAATCTATCCTCTAAGGTTGCGGTGACCTCGTTTCGCCGGGAGGCGCGTATGAAGCTCCAGCTCGTCCCGGTCCTCATCGCGTTGACCCTCGGTCTTCTTGCCGTGCCCGGCGCGTTGCACTCGCAGCAGCTCGAGAGGGAAAGCGCGCCGTTGCCCCCTGCTGTGCCGATCCAGGATCTGAAGAGCCTCGTGGGGAAATGGGAGGGCAGGGTCACGAGCCGCGGCCTGTCGGCGTCCGAGCCCATCACCTGGACGGTCGATGCCGACGGATCGTACGACCTGGAACCATTCGGGCAAAAGGGGAGACTCGAGATCCGCGAAGGGAAAGTCCGGTTCAAGAACCTCGCGACCGGGCGCACCGGCACGGTGACGCTGCACGAGGGCGGCGGGCGCCGGATCCTGCTCGGTGTCGCGGACGACGGCTTGACCTGGGAGCTGACACCCGCCGCCACGAAACCACTCCCGACGGAGAGAGCAGGCCCTGCGATTCGGATCGGCATCCTGACGATGACTTCGGAGCGGGAGCGCTTCCGGCGGGTGTTCGGCGAGCTGGGGTACGTTGACGGGAAAACCTTCGCCGTCGAGTATCGCTTGGGGCCTCCCGACCGGCTCCCCGCCCTTGCCGCCGAGCTGGTCCGGCTCAACGTGAACGTCCTCGTGGCGGTGGGGACGGCACCAGCGCACGCAGCGAAGCGCGCCACGGCGACGATCCCGATCGTCTTCATCGCGGCGGATCCGCTGGCTGCGGGCCTCGTCCCGAGCCTCGCCCGCCCGGGTGCGAATCTCACAGGCCTCAGCGCCGCGTCGAGGGACATTTCGGCCAAGCGCCTGCAGCTCCTCAAGGAGGCCGTTCCCGTCGCCAGCCGCGTCGGCATCTTGGCGGACCCGACCCACCCGGCAGCCGCGGCTCAGTTGCGGGAGCTCGACGCGGCGGCCCAGGTGTTGAACCTGCAGCTCCGGACATTCCAGGTCCGCGCCCCCGGTGACGTGGAACCGGCCTTCGTCGCGATGGAGAAGGAGGCCGTCGAGGCGGTCGTCGTGCTGCCCCATCCCGTCCTGCTCTTGACTGATTCTGCTATCGTGCGACTGGCCGCGAAGCAGCGCCTGCCGTTGATCGCCGAGTTGCGGCAGTACGCGGAAGCGGGAGGGCTCATGTCCTACGGCACGAGTTATGACGACCTCTTCCGGCGCTCTGCGCGGTACGTCGATCGGGTCCTCAAGGGGGCCAAGCCGGCGGATCTGCCCGTCGAGCAGCCGACGAAGTTCGATCTGGTCATCAACATGAAGACCGCCAAGGCGCTCGGGCTGACGATCCCGCAATCGTTGCTCCTGCGCGCCGACCAGGTCATCGAGTAGCCCGGCTGCGGTGCGACACGTGCGCCTTCGAGCGGTTGCTGCCGTTCTCGTGCAAGGGCCGCGGATTCTGTCCGAGTTGCGGACGCCGGCGGATGACGGAACGAGCGGCCCGCCTGGTGACGGAGGTGCTGCCACGGACATCCACGCGCAGCACCGCGCGGCACAAGTCATGGTCCCACGCCAGCCGGGAGCGCTGCCGATACGGCGGCCTGCGCCCCTGACGCGCCGGCCGAGGTCAGCTGGCCCGGCGGACTCCGAAGGCCGGGAGCACGTGCTCCGCGAAGGCCTGGAGCGCCTCCCAGTCGTAGGGGCCTTCCCGGAGCGCGATGTTGAGACGCTCGACTCCCGCATCCCGGTAGGCCTCCACCATGTCGATCGCCCGACGGGGCGTCCCCCGGAGGAACCCCCGCCGCCTCTCCTCGCCCGGCCAGTGCGCGCGGAACACCGCCTCGGCCCGGGCCGCGCCCGCGTGGTCGGCGCCCAGGTAGAAGCCCACGTTGACGCTGCGTATGATGGCGGACGGGTCGCGCTTCTCCTTCTCGCACCAGTCGTCGAGGACGGCGTTCTTCTGCGTCCACGCCGCCGGATCGAGATAGGGCCCGTTCCACCCGTCGGCGAAGCGCGCCACCGCCCGCAGCGTGCGCTTCTCGCCCTGGCCGCCGATCCAGATCCGCACCCGCTGCTGCAGCGGCTTGGGGTTGCAGCGGGCCTCCTCGAGGCGGAAGTGCCTGCCGGTGAAGTTGGAGATCTTCTGGTCAAAGAGCAGCCGGAGGATCTGCACCGCCTCCTCGAGCTGGTCCTCACGCACGCCGATGCGCTCGAAGGGGATGCCGTAGCCCCGATACTCGTTCTCGTGCCAGCCGGCGCCGATGCCGCACTCCACGCGTCCGCCCGAAAGGTGATCGATGGTGCAGAGGGCCTTGGCGAGGAGGCCGGGGTTGCGATAGTTGACGGAGAACACGAGGCAGCCGACGCGGACCCGCGTCGTGTCCATGGCCACGGCCGACATGGTGCTCACGGCCTCGAAGCAGTCGCCGTCCCCACCCTGCGGCGGGGACTCCTGGAAGTGGTCGGAGGCCGAGAACCAGTCGAAGCCCGAGGCATCCGCCCAGCGCCAGAGGCGGCGCAGCTCGTCGAGGGGCCCGCCGAGGTGGCCCACGTGCACGCCGAAGGTCATGGTCATCGTGTTCCCGCCGCCGCCCGGGAGATGCCGAGCGCGCTCAGCGCGTCGTCACCGTGAGCCCGCCGTCCACCACGAGCGTCTGGCCGGTGACCCAGCGCGCCTCGTCACTGGCCAGGTACACCGCGGCCCACCCCACGTCCCCGCCGGAGCCCTCGGTGCCCAGCGGGCTCGCCCGGCGGCGCCGCTCGCGCGCCTCGGGTCCGAGCGCCTCCACCATCGGCGTCCAGACCTGGCCGGGGGCGATCGCGTTGACCCGGATGCCCCTGCGCCCGAGCTGAGCCGCCGTGCTCTGGACGAAGCCGATGATGCCGGCCTTGGCCGCGGAGTAGGCCGTGCGCCCATGCCCGCGGAGCGCGGCCACCGACGACACGCAGACCACGGCGCCGCGCCCGCGCTCGATCATGGGCGGCACCGCGGCCTGGGTGGCGAGGAACATGGACTTGAGGTCCACGGCCATCACGCGATCCCACTCCTCCTCCGAGGTCTCCATGGGGTCCTTCCGCGACTCGACGCCGACATTGTTGTGGAGGACGTCGAGGGCCCCGTAGCGCTCGAGCGCCGCGGCCACCATGCCGCGGCACTCCTCGGCGCGCGTGACGTCCGCCGCGAAGACGGAGGCCTCGCCCCCTTCGGCGCCGATGAGCGCCACCGTCTCCCCGGCGCGCGCCGCCTCCCGGTCCACGCAGAGGACGCGCGCGCCCTCGCGGGCGAAGAGGATCGCCGCAGCCTTGCCGTTGCCGATCCCGGGACCGCGGGAGCCGGCGCCCGTGACGATCGCGACCTTGCCGGCGAGCCTGCCGCTCACGCCGCGCCGCCCGCCGTCAGCCCTTGAAGCTCCCGTCGAGGCGGACGTCCACCAGGTATGGCCCGCCGGAGGCGAGTCCGCGCGCGAGCGCCGCGCCGACGTCGGGGGTCTTCTCCACCGTCTCGCCGGGGACCCCGAGGGAGCGGGCCAGCCCGACGAAGTCGATGGCGGGGTTCACCAGGTCCATGGCGATGTAGCGGTCGTCCTGGGCCGCGAAGCCCTTCAGCGCGAGCGTCCGCTGCTTGAGGATGCGGTAGGAGGCGTTGTTGCAGATGACGAAGACGACCGCGATGCCCTCGTGAGCGGCGGTCCAGAGGGACTGGATCGTGTACATGGCGCTGCCGTCGCCGACCAGCGCCACCACGGAGCGCGCCGGCTGCGCGAGCCGGATCCCGACGGCGGCCGGCAACCCCCAGCCGATGCCGCCGCCGCGGAGGCCGAAGAAGGAGCGGGGGTCGCTGCAGCGGAGCAGCGTCCGCAGGCCGAGACCCGAGGAGATGGTTTCCTCGACCACGATGACGTCCTCCGGGACGGCCTCGGCCACGGCGGCCATCAGCGCCAGCGGCGTGATGGGACTGCGGCCGGCCTCGGCCGCGGCCCGCCGACGGAGATCGTCGATCGCGGCTTGCCGGGCCCGGCGCTGCTCCTCGATGCGGGCCTGCGCCTGCTTCCGCGCGTCGGGGGTGAGCCGCCGGCGCAGCGCCTCGGCCAGCTCGGGGAGCGTGGCCTTCGGCTCGCCGAGGATGCCGACGCGCGCGGGGTAGTTCTTGCCGATCTCCCACGGGTTCGTGTCGAGGTGGATCACCGGCAGCCCCTCGGGCATGGGCTCCACGTCGGGCGGCAGGGAGAGCGTGAAGAGGTCCCCACCCACGGTGAAGATCAGGTCGTGGGGCATGAGGAGGTTACGGATGGGGGCACCGAGCCGCGGGAAGGCGCCGCGGTAGAGCGGGTGCGTGAAGGGGAAGGAGCACAGCGAGGGCACGCACTCGGTGTAGACCGGCGCGCCCAGCAGCTCGGCCACCTCGGCCATCTCCGCCAGTGCGTCTCCGTGGGCCACGGCGTCGCCCGAGATGAGAATCGGGCGCTTCGCCGACACCAGGAGGTCGGCGGCGGCCTCCACGGCGGCGGCATCGCCGCGGACGCCCGGCGCGACGCGCGTGGGCGCCAGGAGGTCGAGCTCGCGCTCTGCGTTGAGGACATCCACCGGCATGGAGAGGAAGACGGGACCCGAGGGATGGGCGAGGGCGGTCTTCGCGGCGCGGCGCACGGCGCGGGGGAGGTCCTCGAGGCGCGTGATCTCGTGGGACCACTTCACGTACGGGCGGGCCACGGGGGGCAGATCGGACCAGAGAATGGGCTCGGTGAGGTTCATCGCCTGGTCGTGCTGTCCCGCCGTGAGGAGCAGCGGGGAGCCCGCCTTGAGGGCGTCGTAGAGCATCCCCATGGCGTTGCCCAGCCCCGGGGAGGTGTGGACGTTCACCACCGCGAGGCGGCGGCTGGCCTGAGTGTAGCCGTCGGCCATGGCCACGGCGACGGACTCGTGGAGTCCCAGGATGTAGCGAATACGCGACTCGCGCGCGAGTCCGTCCATGAGCGGCAGCTCCGTCGTGCCGGGGTTGCCGAACATGCACTCGACGCCTTCCTGGACGAGGATCTCCAGGAACGCCTGCTTGCCGGAGAGAAAGGGCATCGCGCCATGATACAGCCGCTTCCTTGACTCCGCCAGGGGCGGAGGCTACGCTTCAGGCGCCATGTCGGCCCCCTGCCCGCTCCCGCTGCTGCAGGCCTGCCGCCGCGAGCCCACACCGTATACGCCGGTGTGGCTCATGCGCCAGGCGGGCCGCTACATGCCCGAGTACCGCACCATGCGTGCCAGGCACGGCTTCCTCGAGCTGTGCAAGACGCCGGAGGCGGCCGCCGAGGTCACGCTCCAGCCCGTGAAGCGCCTGGGCGTGGATGCGGCCATCCTCTTCGCCGACATCCTCCTGGTCCTGGAGCCCCTCGGGGTGGGACTCGAGTACACGCGCGGGGACGGGCCCCGCATCCACCGCCCCGTGCGCAGCGCGGCCGACGTGGAGCGGCTCAAGCCCGTGGACGTCGAGGAGGCGGTGCCCTTCGTGTTCGAGACCGTGCGCCTCGCGCGGCAGGCGCTGGGCGAGCGGCTGCCCCTCATCGGCTTCGCGGGGGCGCCGTTCACGCTCGCCTCGTACCTCATCGAGGGCGGCGCCTCTCGCGAGTTCCTCCACACCAAGCGCTTCATGCGGGAGGCGCGCTCCGCCTGGCACGCGCTCATGGGGCGCCTCGCGACTGTCACGGCCGAATACCTGAACGGCCAGATCGCCGCCGGCGCCCAGGTGGTGCAGCTCTTCGACTCGTGGATCGGGACGCTCTCCCCCTCCGACTACCGCGAGTTCGTCCTGCCCCATACCCGGGCGGTCATCGCGGCGATCGAGCCGGGAGTGCCCGTCATCCACTTCGGCACGGGGACGGCCGGGCTCTTGCCCCTGATGCGGGAGGCCGGGGGCGACGTCCTCGGGCTGGACTGGCGCGTGGAGCTGGGACCGACCTGGGAGCGGCTCGGGTACGACGTGGCGGTGCAGGGCAATCTCGATCCAGGCATCCTCCTCGCCTCCGTGGGCGAGATCCGGCGCGCGGTCGAGGAGATCCTCGCCGGCGCCGCGGGGCGGCCCGGCCACATCTTCAACCTCGGCCACGGCGTCCACCAGGAGACGCCGGTGGATCATGTCCGGGCCCTGGTGGACATGGTCCACGACATGTCGGCACGATGAGCGTCGCCAGACTTCGTTACTCGGTCGCCAGCGGCGCTCAACGTACGGGGAGTACGCCTCGCGTCGCTGGCTCCCTCGGGCCTCGTCTGGCTCGCTCCTCGCGCCGACATGGAGGTGGGGTCGAGGCGTGTGTCGACGGCCGCCACGAGATGTCGGGGCGATGAGCGGGAGAGACTCGGTCCTGCTCATCGCCTTCGGGGGGCCCGAGCGGCCGGCGGACATCCGGCCGTTCCTCGAGACGGTCGCGGCCGGCCGCCGCATTCCGGCCGAGCGCCTGGAGGAGGTGGCGCGCCACTACGAGGCGATCGGCGGCCGCTCCCCCCTCGGCGAGCACACCCGGCGCGAGGCCGAGGCGCTGCGCGCGGTGCTGGCGCGCTCGGGGCGCGGTGCGCCCGTGTTCGTCGGGATGCGCAACTGGCACCCCTTCCTCCCCGAGACGGTGGCCGGGATGCGTGACCGGGGGTGCCGGCGGGCTCTCGGCATCATCCTGTCCGCCTTCCAGACGGAGGCCTCGTGGGGACGCTACATGGCGGACGTGGCCGCCGCGCGCGACAAGGTGGGCGCCGACGCGCCCGAGATCGCGTACGCGCCGGCGTGGGCCGATCGCCCCCTCTTCGTCGCGGCCATGGCGGACCGCGCCGCCGAGGCGCTCGCCCGCGTGGCGGCCGAGCGCCGGGGGAGCGCGGCCCTGCTCTTCACGGCCCACAGCGTGCCTGCAGCGATGGCGGCCGGCTCCCCTTACGTCGCGCAGTTCGAGGGCGCGGCCCGCGACGTGGCGGCGCGGCTGGGGCACGCGCGCTGGTCAGTGGCCTACCAGAGCCGGAGCGGCTCGCCGCACGACCCGTGGCTCGAGCCCGACATCGCCGAGGCCCTCCGTGCCCTCGGCAAGGAGGGGGCGAGGGACGTGGTCGTCGTGCCCCTGGGCTTCGCCTGCGACCACGTGGAGGTGCTGTACGATCTGGACGTGCAGGCGCGCCGGGTCGCCGTGGATGCCGGGCTTGCCTTCCACCGCGCCGGCACCGTCTCCGACCACCCCGCCTTCATCGCCATGCTCGCCGACCTCGTCCTCGACACCCCGACCGAGCCGTGACTGCTCCCGCATGCTGAAGCTCGTCGTCGTCGGAGGGGGGATCGCGGGGCTGGCCGCGGCGCACCGCGCCGTGGAGTACGCGCGCGAGCGCCGCCGCCCCCTCGCGCTGACCCTCCTCGAGGCCACCCCACGCCTGGGCGGCACCATCCAGACCGAGCGGCACGACGGCTTCGTCGTGGAATGCGGTCCCGACTCCTTCCTCTCCGAGAAGCCCTGGGCCCTGGCGCTGTGCAAGCGGCTCGGCGTCGAGGGGCGGCTCGTCGGCACCAACGACCGCATGCGACGCAACTTCGTCGTGTTCGGCGGGCGGCTCCACCCGCTCCCCGACGGCTTCCAGCTGCTCGCGCCCACGCGCTTCGGGCCATTCCTCCGCAGCAGCCTCTTCTCGTGGCGCGGGAAGCTCCGGATGGGGCTCGACCTGCTGCTGCCGCGCGGCGGCGAGCCCGACGAGAGCCTCGGGGCCTTCGTCAGGCGGCGCCTGGGGCGGGAGGCGCTGGAGCGGGTCGCCCAGCCCATGGTGGCCGGCATCTACACCGCCGATCCCGAGGAGATCTCCCTCGCGGCCACCATGCCGCGTTTCCTCGAGCTGGAGCGGAGGGACCGGAGCATCGTCCTGTCGATGTGGCGTGCCGCGCGGCGGGCGCCGGCCGCCGGCGGCCAGTCCAGCGGTGCCCGCTGGTCGCTCTTCGTCACCTTCGCCGAGGGGATGGAGGAGCTCATCCAGAGCCTGGCGGCGCAGCTCCCGGCGGAGTCCATCCGTCTCAAGGAGCGGGTGACCGAGGTGACGCGCCAGGGCCTGGGCTGGCGCGTTGCGACCGCCGCGGGATCGGCGCTGGGCGCCGATGCCGTCATCCTCGCCCCGGAGGCGCACCAGGTCGCCCGGATGCTGCGGAACCTGGATCCCGCCCTCGCGCATCTGCTCGAGGAGATCCCCTACGCCTCCTCGGCCACGGTGACCTTCGCCCACCGGCGCGCCGACATCGGGCATGCGCTGGACGGCTTCGGCTTCGTCGTGCCGCAGGTGGAGGGCCGGCCCATCATCGCGTGCACCTTCTCGAGCGTGAAGTACCCGGGGCGTGCGCCCGGGGGCCACGAGCTGCTCCGCGTCTTCATGGGCGGAGCGATGAACGAGACCGTGCTCGAGCGCTCCGACGAAGAGCTGGTGGACGTCGCCCGGGCCCAGCTGGCCGAGCTGCTCGGCGTGAGAGGGGAGCCGCTCTTCGTGCGGCTCTGCCGCTACCCCAAGGCGATGCCGCAGTACCAGGTGGGGCACCTGGGCCGCGTGGAGGTCATCGAGCAGTGCCTGCAGCGCCATCCCGGGCTGGCGCTCGTGGGGGGCGCCTATCGCGGCGTCGGGATCTCCGACTGCGTGCGCTTCGGTGAGGAGGCCGCGGTGCGTCTCCTCGACGCCGCCGCGCCAGCCGAGGGCTAGGCGTCCTCGCGACCCTGATGCCGGCGGAGCGAGATGCGTGCCCGGACGTTCAGCTCGACCACTTCCTCCCAGCGGCCGCCGGCGCGGAGGATGGCCTCCATCGCCGCGCGGCGCGGGTCGCCCTTCTTCGGGAAGGACAGGGCGCGCACCCAGATCTTTCGTGTCTCGTCGAGCGGGAAGGACACCCTCCGCTCCACGGCCACCGTGCGCTCCCGGTCGAAGGGACGGTACCGCTCGTAGTAGGTCGTGAGCTGCTGTCCGCCCAGCGCCAGGTAGTCCTCGGCGGTCATGTCCTCCCGGCTGACCTGGATGTCGGGCGTGAACGTGGCGGCCCTGAGCGCCGCCTCGTGGCGGCTCCAGTCGTAGCGGTCAAGCCAGTATGTGGCCAGCTCCCGCAGGTACGCGAGGTCCGTGCCGTGGCGCCAGCCGCTGCCCGGCGCCTCATCGGGCCAGCGCGCCCGCCCGAGCCGCTCGCGGAGGTCGACGAGCACCTGGCCGGGGACCGCGACCGTGAAGGGCCGAGGGATGGGCACGGTCAGTGGGCCTCGCGGATCCGGCGCGTCCATCCTCCGCTCATCATATCGCGGCCCTCGGCTATCGGGGCGCGTAGGACGGAGCCGACGGCCGCCCGTCCTGCTTCGCCTGAGGACGATCTGCGATGGCAGGCTGGATATGTAAAATGGTTACACGACGCATCGCACCACCCTTCCTGGCGTTCTACCGGCTCCGCTGGGACTTCCTCCAAGATTCCGGCCGCTTCAACGGCGCCAGCTCCACCGGGCGTCTCACATGCCGCTCGCTGGCATGTCGGTTGCTGGAAGGTCCAGCAGAGCCAGCGGCGCCCCTGACAACGTCGCAACGTCCGTCGAGATCAAGGGGTGACCATGGGTCCGTCGACGGGACCCGGCCGGAACAGGGCCCGGACTGTTGATGAGCCAGGATCCTGGCTCCAAAGGAGGGTCAAAATGAGAACGCTCGTTTCTGGCATCTGTACCCTCGCGCTCGTGGCCGGTCTCGTGGCCGGCTGCGTGGATTCGGGGCGCGACCAGGTGGGCGAGAACCCGAGTGACCGCTCGCCCTCGGCCTCGCCGCCGACGGCGCCATCCGACACCCCGCCCAGCTCTGGCGCCGAGAGCAAGCCCGGAACTCCGGGTGCTCCTGGCTATACGCCGGCACCGGGGCCAAGCGGTAGCAGTGGTACTGACACCGAGAAGGGCAGTGCCGGAAGAAGCCGCTAGCGCGGCATAGCGCAGCCCCTCTCGGCAAGCCTCGCCGGGGCCTGCCCCGGCGAGCACGACATCCTCCCCCTCCGGGCGCCCCGCGGCGGGGCCTTCCGCCGCGAGGCGCCCCTCACTACAAGTTTCTCGACACGGCGCGACCGGATATGTAATACTTACGTGGGGTAACTGTTCCACACCAGCTTGGGCCGGTTTCCTCGACTCTTCTCGCGAAGGAGATCGTGGTGCCGGTCTTCCGTCGAGCGTCCTCCAAGGTGTGGGTGATCCTCGTGCCCGTCATCGCCGCCCTGGCCGGCTGTAGCAACGGGCGGCTCGTCCTCGCGCTCGCCCTTGACCCGACTCTGCTGGCCCCCCCCTCCGACGCGCGGGCGCTCCGCTCCACCGAAGCGGCCGTGCGGGGGATCGCGGCGATCATGGCCAAGAACTTCGGGCTCCCGGTACCCGGCCGGGTGACGGTGTACCTGTACGCTGGACGCCAAGCCTTCGAACAGGGCTTGATCCACGACGCGGATCTGACTCCGGTCCGCGCGGCCGAGCTGAGCAACTTCGCCATCGGCATCGGACTGCCTCGCCAGCTCCTCCTGATGGAGAGTGGCCCCGAGCGAAGCGAGCGCGAATGGCTGCGGCTCATCGCCCACGAGCTCACCCACGTGTCGCAGATCGAGCTGGCCGGCGGCGAGGGACGGGGGGAGCAATGGCTTGCCGAGGGCATGGCGGAGTGGGTCGCCTTCGCGACGCTGGAGCACCTGGGGCTCGACACGATGAGTCGGCGCCGCCTCGCGGCGACCTCGGGCATCCGCACTCACTCGACGCTGATCCAAGCCCGGCTGGATCTCGAGAAGCTCGGCACTCCCCGGGGCTTCACAGCCTGGCACTCGCGGGAAGGCTCGCTTCCCATCTACCAGCTCGCGTTTCTGATAGCCGACTATCTCATCCAGCGTCGGGGCCTCGACAGGGTGGTGGCATACTTCACGTCCTTCACCACGTCGCGCGATCGACATGCGAACTTCCGGCATGCGCTCGGTGAGACTCTCCCGGACTTCGAGGCAAGCGTCCTCGCTCATCTCAAGGCGACCGTGGATCTCGCGGCGACAGAGCTGCCGCTCGACGCTTCGTCCCCCGCGCCCGGTGTCGTCGCGGCCCTGATCCCGCCCCAGGGCTGAGAAGGCCCGCGCCTGCGGGTCTGACCGCCGCCGCCGATGTCTGCCGGCTTGCTCGCAGCAAGCCGCGCGGGGAAGGGCGGGAAAGTCTTTCCAGCCCGCCGGGTACTTCTTTCCAGTTCCACGGATGCCAGCTCCAGCCTTCCCCTCGGAATCCGGGTCCCTCGGGCCAGAGAGCCACGGCGATCACGCACTTGCGGCAGGCGCCCCACCGTGGCACGCCCGATGCTGGGGTTCCCCTTCGTGCGGCCCTCTCGTCACCCGGGATCGGCGCCGGCGGGGCGACCCGCCACGGCCCTGCGGGGGAACGCACAAAGGAGGGAATTGAGCCATGTTGCGAACGCCCCTCGGAAGGAAGATCGCCATGCTGGTCGTCCCGATCGCGATCGGTTCGGCCGTTCCGGCTCCGGGCTGGGCCGATGTGACGCGGCATTCCGGCACTGTCCTGGCTGTCGACCGGGACGCCGGTACCCTCGTCCTCGGCGAGGTCGGGCCCTGGCGGGTCACGGACGGCGTCACCGAGGTGACGCGCCTCACCATCGCGCTCAGGCCCTCGACCGAGGTGGTGATCGTGGCCCGCTCGGCGGGCGCGGGGCCCACCGGATGGGTGGGGGAATTCGCCGAGACGCCGCTGGGCGAGGCGGAGCTTGGGCAAGGCAAGTTCGTGACGGTGACAGTGCAGCGGGAGGGCGGGCGGCTGGTGGCGCAGAAGGTGTCGGTGGTGGCTCCCGAGCCCTGAGTTCTGGCTCGGCGTCCTCAGGTGCGGCCGGGCGTTCTCACGCTCGCTCCAGCCACCAGACGACAACATCCAGCTCCTTCGCGAAGTGCAGCAGCGGCGGGTGGCTCGGAAGCCGCAGCCCGCCCGCCGCGGCCACCGTGTTCAGCTCGATCGAGGCTTCGGCCGGCTGGAGTGGCCAGGGCAGATGATGGATCACCGCGCGCAGGATGTTGCCTGCGCGCGTGGTGTACAGGCAGTAGCGCTCGACCAGGAAGAACTCGATCGAGCCCGGCCGCGCGCGGCGCGCGGGCCCGATAGGTCCATACCTGGCGCGAAACTCGGCCGGCACCGGCGGCTGCAGGCGCTCCGAGACATACTGCACAGCTGCTCTCGGCAGGGCCGGCGCCGGAGAGGCGAGTCTGTCGCCGATGTGTCGCCCGGCCATGACGGACATCCGCGCATGGAAGTACGGCAGGGAAAAGGCGACGCGCGCGCCCACCACTGCGCTGCGGCTCGTCACGTCCAGCGAAAAGAAGAAGACGCCCGGCTTGCCGTCGATGGTCAGGTAGGTGCGCACGTTCAACTCCGGAAAGGTCGAGAACCCCGGGATCGGGGGCATGAACCGGGGCCTCACGTGCGACATCCAGAATGGAATCACGCCCAGCCACGCCAGGCCGTCGAACGTGTCGAGAAACGGCCGCAAGGCCGGCGGGAGCACGGCTCGGAGCTCCCGCGGATCAGCCGGCCAGTGCGCGAACAGCAGATCGTGCCACCGCTGGCGCATGATCCACGGCGTGGCGGGGAGCGGAAACGGCCGGTGCGCGGCGTGGTCGAGAAGACTCACTCGCGGACGAGCGTGAGCGCGACTCCGTTGATGCAGTAGCGGAGCCCGGTCGGCGCCGGCCCATCGTCGAAGACATGGCCGAGGTGATCTCCGCAGCGCCGGCAGTGGATCTCGGTCCGCACCATGAAGAAGGCCCGGTCCGTCGACGTGCCGACCGCGCCCTCGATCGGCGTCCAGAAGCTCGGCCAGCCCGTGCGGCTGTCGAACTTGGTATCGGAGGAGAACAGCGGCAGGCCACAGCCGGCGCAACAGTAGGTCCCGCGCCCGTGCTCCGTGTCGAGAGGGCTCGTTCCCGCACGCTCGGTCCCATATTCACGGAGGACGTGGTACTGCTCGGGGCTCAGGTGCTCCCGCCACTCGACCTCGCTCTTGGCTACCTCGAATGTCTTGTCCTGTTTGGGTCTGGCCATGGCTCTGGCACTCCTGGCGCTGGAACGTCGGTGTTCGCGAGGTCATGGTGCCACAGATGCCGGCCGCCCGGCCGAGACAATCCAACGCGGCGTCGGACTGTGTGCGCGAACTGATGTCAGGAGGCGACTCCCCGAGGCGGCCGGCACACCAGACCGAGTCAGTAACGCCGAGCGGACTTGCCCGTGCAGGTGCCTGTCGTCGATCGCGGACCCGACAGGCTGGAATCCCTGCATGAACCGGCGACCCCTCCAGTGCGCGGCCTGGTTGTGGACATCCGGGAGGCGAAATCCGAGCGGGCCCGTTGCGGGGCGGGGGCGCTCACCTCATCGCCCCCAGCCTTCGAGCAGCGCGTAGGCCAGGGCGTAGCCGGCGGCGATGGCGATGGCAAACCGGGCTCCGGCCGCCATGGCTGCCGCCACGGGCCGCTCCTCGTCCCCGATCGCGCGCGCGGCGATCGGGAGCACGGCCAGGAACATGAGGAACTCCCCCGCGGGGATGTACAGGGCGCAGTAGTCTCCCAGCATGACGCGAGCCGGCTCGTACTTCCACCAGCCGGCGCGGAACGCGAAGTACTCGTAGAACCCCACCGTCACGCCGGCGCCTGTCGCGCAGAGGAGGGAGGCCGCCAGCGCCGCCGCCCGCGTGCCCCACGCCGCGCGCCAGAGGCCGTAGAGCCGCACGGCCGGGTACCCGATCTCGACGATCACGCACGCCCAGGCCAGCGGCATCCACACCGGAGAGCCGAGGAGCACCACGTCGTTCCCGCTCAGATAGACGAGCCGCCCCGCCGAGACCCAGTGGATCAGCCCCCAGTCCACGAGGAGCTCGAACGCGCCGGCGACGATCCCGAGCGCGAAGAGCCGGGACAGCGTCTCTCCGCCCCGGCGGCGCAGCACCTCCCCGGCCGAGAGGTAGCACGCGGCGCGGATGAACAGGCCGGCGTAGGCCCAGAACTTGCCCGACGGGGAGGCCGGATACGGAAAGAAGATCGCGGCGACGAGGGTAAGGGCCAGGCCGGTGACCGTTCCGAGCAGCCACAGACCGTCCGAGGCCGCGCTGAGCTCCCCGAGGCGCGCGGTGAAGCCCGGCCGCTCGAGCGCCGCGGGCTCAGAAGACCGGGCGCTCGACATAGGTGCCGAAGAGCTGGCGGAGCCGGGCCACGATCTCGCCGAGCGTGGCGCGCGCCTCGACCAGCTCGATGGTGACGGGCATGAGGTTGACGGCCGGATCGCGCGCCTCCCGCTCGAGCCGGTCCAGCAGGAGCGCCACGCGGGTGCCGTCGCGCCGCTGGCGAGTCTGTCGCAGGCGCTGGATCTGGCGCGCCTCGACGGCGGCGTCCACCTTGTGGATGGGCACGGGCACGGGGGCGGGCGGCTCCACGAGCATGTTCACGCCGATGAGCGGCTGCTCTCCCGTGGCGCGCTGGCGGGCGGTGGCGTAGGCCGAGTCCGCGATCTCGCGCTGGAAGAAGCCCTCCTCGATGGCCTTGATCGTCCCGCCCATGGCGTCCACCTTCGCGAGGATCTCGACGACGCGCGCCTCGATGTCACGGGTGAGGGCCTCCACGTAGTACGAGCCGCCCAGCGGGTCCACGACGTTCGGGATGTGCGTCTCGTGGGCGATGATCTGCTGGGTGCGGAGGGCCACCTTCATGGCCTCCTCCGAGGGGATCGCGTACGCCTCGTCGAGGCCGTTGGTGTGCAGCGACTGGGCGCCGCCCAGCACCGCCGAGAGCGCCTGCAGCGCCGTGCGGACGACGTTGTTCATGGGCTGGGCCTTCGTGAGCGTCGCGGCGGCCGTCTGGCAGTGGAAGCGGAGCCGCATGGACGCAGGCACCGTGGCCCCGAAGCGCTCCTTCATGAGGCGCGCATAGATGCGGCGGGCGGCGCGGAACTTGGCGACCTCCTCGAAGAAGTCGGCCTGCGCCACGAAGTAGAAGGCCAGTCGCGGGGCGAAATGGTCCACGGGCACCCCCGCCCGGGTGACCTCCTCCACGTAGGCGATGGCATTGGCCATGGTGAAGGCCACCTCCTGCACGGAGGTCGCCCCCGCCTCGGAGATGTGGTAGCCGCTGATGTTGACGGGGTTGTACCGGCGCATGTGCCCGGCGCAGTAGACGATCGTGTCGCGCATGATCCGCATGGACGGGCGGATGGGGAAGATCCACTCCTTCTGCGCGATGTACTCCTTGAGGATGTCGGCCTGAACGGTGCCCGAGAGCGCGTCGAGGTCGTTGCCGCGGGAGCGGGCCAGCGCCACGTACATGGCGAGCAGGATCCAGGCCGTGGGGTTGATGGTCATGGAGACGGAGATGCGCTCGAGGTCGATGCCGGCGAAGAGCGCCTCCATATCGTCGAGGGTGTCCACGGCCACCCCCTCGCGCCCCACCTCCCCGAGCGAGCGCGGGTCGTCGGAGTCGTAGCCCATCAGGGTCGGCATGTCGAAGTCCACCGAGAGCCCCGTCTGCCCCTGCGCGATGAGGTAGCGGAAGCGCCCGTTGGTGTCCTCGCCCGTGCCGAAGCCCGCGATCTGCCGCATGGTCCAGAGGCGACTCCGGTACATCGTGGGGTAGGGGCCGCGCGTGAACGGGTACTGGCCGGGCAGCCCCAGCTCCTCGAGGGTGGCGCTCTCGAGATCCTCCGGCGTGTAGAGGCGCCTGACGGACAGGCCCGAGCTCGTTCGGGCGTCGGGACGGGACTCGGGCTGGCGCTCCGCGAAGGCGCGCAGCTCTCCGGCTTCCCACGCCTCTCGACGCGCCCGGGCACGGGCGATCAGGTCACGAGTGAACAGAGGGTTGCGCTCGGCAGCGTTCATGGCGTCCTCCCTCTCGGATCAGCGGCTTGTCCTCGCTCCCGCGCCGGGACACGGTCGCGCGGATCGCGCCGCCGGAGCCCTCCAGGACGCTCGCCGGGGGGCGATGTCACCGGGGATGGCGGGAGGCGACCAGGGCGCCCAGGCGGGCGACCAGGGCGTCGGGGGTCGTGTCCTGGAGGATCACCTCGGCGACTCCCATGGCCTTGAGCGGCGCCACGTCCTCATCGGGGATCACGCCGCCAGCGACGAGGAGCATGTCCTCGACCCCGGCGGCGCGCAGCAGGGCGAGCACGCGCGGGAAGAGCGTCATGTGCGCGCCCGACAGGATGCTGATCCCGATGATGTCAACGTCCTCCTGGACCGCCGCGGCCACCACCTCCTCCGGCGTCCGGTGGAGGCCCGTGTAGATCACGTCCATGCCCGCATCGCGGAGGGCGCGCGCCACGACTTTGGCGCCGCGGTCATGGCCATCGAGACCCACCTTCGCGATGAGGACGCGGATCGGCTGGACAGTCATGAGGAACTCCCCGAGCGTAGGGGCATGGGGAGGCGCCGGTCAAGCCCCACGTGGGGCGGGGACGGGGACCCGCTGTCCGGAGCCGGGACCCTAGTTGCGGGAGCCCCGGGACACCGCCGCCCCCGCGGGGAGCGAAGGCACGCGCGGGGCGACGGGCCGCGGGGCCCGTGGACCCGACGGCTTGGGCGCATCTCCCCCGCTGCGTGGGGCGTCCAGTACCTCGCGCACCTTGGCGGTGAGCGCGTCCGGCGTGAAGGGCTTGGACAGGAACGCGACGCCGGACTCCAGCACGCCGTGGCGGACGATGGCGTCGTCCGTGTAGCCGGAGATGAAGAGGACGCGCATGTCGGGCCGGCTGATCGTCAGGTGCTGCGCCAGCTCGCGGCCGCTCATCTGGGGCATGACCACGTCGGTGACCAGGAGATGGATCCGTCCGGGGTGACGCTGGCTGATCTGGACGGCCTCGGCGCCGAGCTTGGCCTCCAGCACGACGTAGCCGCTCATCTCGAGGATCTCGCGCACCACCTCGCGCACCCGGGCCGCGTCCTCGACGAGGAGCACGGTCTCCGCCCCCCGTGCGGTCGTCTCGGCGGGGAGCTCCACGCCCTGGCCGGCCTGTGAGTCCAACTCCTCGGGCACCACGGGGAGGCAGATCTTGAACGTCGTGCCGCGCCCGGGCTCGCTGTAGACCCAGATGTGGCCGCCGCTCTGCTTGACGATGCCGTAGACGGTGGAGAGGCCCAGTCCCGTGCCCTTCCCCGACTCCTTGGTGGTGAAGAACGGCTCGAAGATGCGCGCCCGGGTGGCGGCGTCCATGCCGGAGCCGGTGTCCGTCACCGCGAGGAGCGCGTACCGCCCGGGGGCGGCCTCGCCGTGCTGACGGGCCGTGACCTCGTCCAGCTCGAGCGTGCCAGTCTCGATGGTCAGCCGCCCGCCGTCCGGCATGGCGTCGCGCGCGTTGACCGCCAGGTTCATGATCACCTGCTCGATCTGCCCGGGATCGGCCTTCACGGAGCCGAGATCGGGCTTGGGCACGGTGACGAGGTGGATCGTCTCGCCGAGGAGCCGCTGCAGCATGGGGTGCATGCCGCCCACGATGCCGTTGAGGTCGACCACTCGCGGCGCGAGCACCTGCTTACGGCTGAAGGCCAGGAGCTGGCGGGTGAGGCTCGCCGCCTGCTGGGCGGCCTCCCGGATGCCCTCCGCGTTGCGGCGCAGCGTGTGGCCCTCGGGGAGGCGGCGGAGGATGAGGTCGCTGTCGCCCTGGATGACCATGAGGAGGTTGTTGAAGTCGTGAGCGACGCCGCCGGCCAGCTGGCCCACCGCCTCCATCTTCTGGGCTTGGCGGAGCTGGTCCTCGCTCTGCCGGAGCGCTTCCTCGGCTTGCTTGCGCTCCGTCAGGTCCACGGTCAGGCCGCGGAGCTGGCGCGGCTGGCCCTGGTTGTCGGGGGCCACGTGCACGATGTCGCGCACCCAGACCGACCGGCCGTCGGCGGCCACGGCCCGGTACTCGACCTCGTGATCCGTCCCCGCGGCGAGCGCCTGGCGGGACACGGCCAGGACCCGCTCCCGATCCTCCGGGTGAATCCGCGCGCTCCAGAAATCCGGCTCCCGCAGCCAGTGCTCGGTGGGGTAGCCGAGGAGCGCCTTGGCGCGCTCGCTGACGAAGGTGAACCTGAAGGTGGCGGCGTTCGCCTCCCAGACGATGGCGTCGAGCCCCTGGACGAGGTCCTGGAAGCGCTGCTCGGAAGTGAGGCGCGCGGCCTGCAGCCGCTCCTCCTCGCTCAGGTCCTGGACGATCAGGAGCAGCCGCGCCTCCTCGTCCTCGGCGATGCGGATGCCCGTCATCGTGATCCGCGCCGGGCGGCTCTCCCGCCGGAAGGTCAGCTGGAGGTCGAAGAAGACGTCCTGCTGGGCGACACCGGTCTGCAGCGTCTCGAGGATCCGCGCCACGAGCCCGTCGGCCTGGACGACCTCGACGAGCCGGCGACCCAGCACCTCGTCGGGCCGCAGGTAGAAGGCGTCCAGGAAGGAGCGGTTGGCGGAGAGGATGCGCAGGTCGCCCGACAGCACCAGGAGCCCCGAAGGGACGCTGGCGACGATCTTCTCCGCATAGCTCTTGAGCGTGAAGATCGCGCGTTCCTGCTTCATCTGCTCGCTGAGCAGGAGCGCACGCTGTCGCTGACGCCAGAGGCTGATGAGGGAGGCGCCCAGCGCCACCAGGAGGAAGCCGGCGGCGAGACCGGTCAGCCGGCCCGACTGGTGGAAGTCGGCCAGGGCCTCGTCCGTGTCGATCTTGTGGACGAGCCCCCACGAGGCGTCGGGGAGCCAGCGCGTGGCGGCGAAGACCGGCGCGGAGCGGTAGTCGATCAGCTCGTCGAAGGTGTCCAGCCCCCGAGCCGCGTCGCCGGCCTTCACCGTGAGGGCCTCCCGCGACCGGCCCACGGCACCCCAGCCACCGGCGCTGTGGCGGAAGGGGGAGAGGTAGCCCGGCTCCCGTCCGTCGACCCGGAACAGGAGCAGCTCGCCCGTGCGCGTGCGCACGCTCTCCTCCGTGAGGAGCGGGAAGAGCGATGTCTCGGGAGACATCCGGAGCAGCACCATTCCCAGCATGGGGGGCGCCCGGTCTGCCACCGGCTTGGCGGTGGGGTCCGCCGGGACTGGGAAGCCGAAGTCGAGGTGCTTGCGTCCCGATCCGTCCACCGACAGCTCGACCCGGAAGGCGCCGGAGCCGGCCACAGCTGCCGCCACGGCCGCGGACCCGGGGCCGAGGTCACTCGACCCGCCCGAGCGCGCCACGACCCGCCCCCGCGGGTCGAGCAGGGCCGCGACCGAGTAGCCGTAGGCACGGGTCACGCGGTCCAGCGCCACGCCGATGCCGTCGACGCTCCCGCCTGGCGCCGTCAGGAGGGCGCGCACGGCGGGCAGGCCCGAGAGCACCTCGGCATCGGCCCGGCGGGCCTTGATCCAGCCCGAGACGAGCCGGGCGCGGTCGTCAGCGATAGTCGACATGCGGGCCTTCCAGTGCTCCCGGGCGACTCGCCGCTCGTTGGCGATGTGGAACCACATGAAGCCGGAGACCAGTGCCAGGCCCAGCACGAAGACGAGGACGTACGGCCAGGGGCGGGCCTCGGCGGTGGGCTCTTGGGCGGCCCTGGCGTCTACTGCGGAGCCGGGTGCTGCGATCTTCACGCTCCTGGCCTCTCCGGGGCCTTCACTGGCCAATCGGGGCCGATCTGGAGGACGATGCCTGTGATAGTGCCCCCATGCCGGCCGCCCTGTCGAAGTTTCGCACAGCGCACCCCAGCGCACCCCGATGCCGGGTCACGCGTCCCTCGGCATGCGAGTTCTGTGCCGATATGGCGCCAGGGTTGTCTGGAGAGGTTGAGACTGACAAATCAGGCGCTTGGCTCTCGGCCATCACCCCCGGGGAGAACCCCAGCCCACAGATCCGGGGAGGGGAGTGCCAAATTTTGGCCGGGATGGGTCCCCCGCCGCGGAGCGGGCGCCAGCCGGGAGCCTTCGGAGAATGCGCCGTCCATCGACGCCCTGCGCGCGATCGGGTCACCTCGGGAACAGCCGCTCGGCGTTCCTCCAGGCCAGGGCCTCGGCGATCTCTGCCGGGAGCTGGCCGAGGTAGCGCCTCACTTCATCCACCGACCCCGGCAGGGCCTGCCAGCGCGAGGTCACCCAGGTATCAGTGCCCACCATGAACCGATCAGGGTGGCGAAGGAAGAGCGCCCGCCAGGCGGGATCGAGGACGCCCCCCGGCGCCACGTCGCTGTTGCGCAGCGCCAGCTCGACCCGGAGCCCCGCATACCGGTCCAGGAGCGCCCCGACAGCCTCGGGCCCAGCGGACATCCCGGCATGCGCCCAGAGGATGCGCAGCCGCGGCTCGAGCGCGAAGAGCGCCACGATGGCGGCCTCGTCGGAGTGGGCGTGGAGCGGGATCCCGCGGCCCACCGCCAGGGCGGCGATGCGCCGCATGACGGGGGTGTCGATCTCCCCGCCGTGGAGATGGAACTCCCCGATGCCCCGGTGCACCCCCATGGCGAGGCGCGACTCCAAGTAGGCCACGATGGACGGGTCCTGCCACCAGCCGCCCATGTCCTCGCGCGTCCGGTACGGCCTCAGGATCGGCACGATGCGCGCGGGATCCTTCCGGTACAGCCTGACGGTCCCGTCATCGGGAGTGCTCGAAACCAGGGCTCGAGTGACGCCCGCTCGGTCCAGGATGGCGAGGATGCGCTCCTCGGGGTACTCCGCCCAGTCGGGCGCACTGTAGTGGAGGTGGGTGTCGAAGATCGGCAGGCCGGCGGGCTGGGCCCGGGGCGCGCTCGCCCCGACGAGCACGAGGAGGCCGGCGACCAGGAGCCTTCGCATCGGTCGTCACGATACCACAGCTGTTGCGTCGCCCGGACCCCTCGTCTACCATCGGACTGATATGAAGCGACTCCTGGCGAGCCTGGCCCTGCTCGAGAACCTCGCCTGCGCCAGCGCCGTCGCGGCGCAGACCGCGCAGATCGGTCCCGGGGCACCGGATCCCATCGAGCATTCGCGCGCGCTCTCGCTGCGCCCCCGGCCCGCCCTGCCTCCCGCCCCGCCGCCCGCCGAGCGCGTGGTGCCCGAGCGTCGCGTCCGCGTGCCGGAGACCGGGCAGGAGGTGGTGATCCCCGCCCACACAGAGCGGCGCATCTCCGCCACGCAGGTCTGGGTGCCGCCGCTGGCGGGATTTCCCGCGGGTGACGGCGCAGCTGTCGTCCACTTCCCCGCGGGCGAGCGCCTGCCCGCCGAGCTGCGCCAGGGCCCCTGAGGGGCATTCCGTGCTCGACACCGTCGGCATGAACGAGATCAACAAGGTGTTCGCCGTGACCGATGCCCTGGGCATCCACCGGGAGAAGATCGTCATCCCGCTCGGCACGGGGCAGGGGCGGGTGCGGAGACTCCTCAACGGCAAGCTCGAGATCGTCGTGGACGCCGAGACGCCCATCGACGAGTGGCTGCAGGGACTGCCGGATCTGATCAGGGCCGTCGAGTCCCCGTGAGCGGCGGGCTCCGCCGGGAGCTCGGTCTTGCCTCTCTCCTGGCCGTCGTCTTCTTCAACGTGAGCGGTGGCCCGTACGGGATCGAGGATGTGGTGGCCTCGTTCGGTCCAGGGCTGGCGCTCCTGCTCCTGGTCGTGACGCCCCTGGTCTGGAGCCTGCCGGTGTCCCTCGCGATGGCCGAGATGGCCGGAGCCCTGCCCGAGGAGGTCCTTCAAGGAGCTGATCGTGCTCAACATGTGGCTCTACTCGCTGGCGCTCCTGCTGGAGCTGGGCGCCTTCGTCGCGCTCCGCCTGCGCGAGCCGGACCTCGCCCGGCCATGGCGCGTGGGCGGAGGGCTCACGGGGATGTGGCTCACCGCGGCGCTTCCCGCGGCCGTGTGCCTGCTGGCGATGGCGACGGCCGGCTGGCTCGACACCGCGATGGGCGTGGCGGCGGCGCTCACGGGGCCCGTCGCCTGGGCGTGGTGGGGGCGCGGGAGACCTGCCCTGCCGGTCCAGGCCTGACCGCCACAGGGGACGTGCGCGGTGCTGGCCGGCGACCCGCTGGACGCGAGGGGCTGCGGATGGCCCTCGGCGGTCAGCACCTCAACGCCGTCGCCAGCCGGAGGGCGGTGGCCACGGCAGACTGGCGCGGCGGCAGCGGAGCGATGCGGAGGCCACGGCGCCGCGCCGCGCGCCAGACGCCGGCGCGGAAGCGCGGATCGTCCATGAGGCGCCCGGCCCACGAGACGCGGATCGGGGGCCGAAGGCGCGCCCCCCGCGTGACCTCGTCGAGGAGCCGCGCCAGCTCAGCCTGAGCTTGCGCGATCACCTGGCGTGCCCGGCGGTGGCCCCGGCGGGCGCGCCGGAGCACGCCGGGCGCCAGCGCGGCGATACGCTTCGCCGCATCGGGCGCGCCGAGGAGCCGCCTCAGCCGGGACCAGTGCGGCGCGCCGGCTGTGGCCCTGAGCCACTCGCGCCCGATCCAGAACGCCGAGCCCTCGTCGCCCAGGAGCGGCCCGAGCCCACCGGCCCGCCGGCAGCCGCCGCGCCAGTCGCGGGCCAGGGCGATGGAGCCGGTGCCGGCCAGGAGAAGCACCCCCGGAGCCTCGCCCAGCGCGCCGCGATAGGCCGCCTCCACATCCGGGATGACCCGGACTCGGCGAGCAAGCCCGGCGAGCCGCCGCTCGGCGATGCGGCGCTCCCGGACAGTCCACACCCCGCGCGAGGCGACCACGAGGGCGCCGAGGTCCGCCGGGGCGATCCGCCAGCGGCGGAAAGCGCGGGCGAGATCGCGCTCGAGCGGCGCCGGCCCGGCCGCCGGCCAGCGGGCTGCCCGAGCGCTGCCTGATGCGCTCAGCGCGCGCGCGCGCACCCAGGTGCCGCCACGGTCCACCCCGATCGCCCAGCGCGCGACGCGGCGGCGCGCGGAGGAGGCGGCAGGGCGGCGGGCGGATGACGTCACGCGGGTATTGTACGGGGAAAGCCCCCGGGGAAAACCTTCGGACCACCTCACCGCCGTGGCATGATGATGCACGCCCATGGCCCCGGCGAACCTCGGCGGGTCGCTCACCTGGCCCGACTACGCGGTCCTCCTGCTCTCGCTCGCGCTCCTGGTCATGATCGGCGGCGCCCTCACCCGTCAGCAGCGGGACACTGCCGACTTCTTCCTGGCCCGCCGCCGCATCCCCTGGTGGGCCGCCTGCATGTCCTTCCTGGCGACGGAGATCAGCGCCGTCACGATCATCTCCGTGCCGGCCACCGCTTACAGTGAGAACTGGGAGTACGCGCAGTTCTTCGTGGGCTCGAGCCTGGCCAAGTTCGCAGTGGCCTTCCTGTTCATCCCCGCCTTCTACCGCTACGACTGCGTGACGATCTACGAGTTCCTCAAGCACCGCTTCGGCGCCGCCAGCCAGGTGACGGGCTCCATCTTCTTCTTCGTCACGCGGCTGCTGGGCTCCGGGGTGCGCCTCATGGCCGCGGCGCTGGCCGTGTCGGTGCTGGTGGGCTGGCCGCTCTGGGCCACCATCGCCCTGTTCACCGCCGTGTCCATCGCCTACATCGCCATGGGCGGCGTCAAGGCCGTGGTCTGGACCAACGTCTTCCAGGCGACCATGTTCCTCCTGGGCGGGCTCGCGACGGTGGGCTTCCTTGCCTGGGAGGTCCAGGGCGGGCTCGGGGCCATCTTCGCCACGGCGGGCCAGGCCGGCCGGCTCGGCATCGTCAACTGGGGGCCCGCGCCCGGCGATCCCGACTTCTGGGGGCGGGTGCTCACGGATCCGAACATCTTCTGGCTCGCCATCCTCAACGGGCTCGTGGGCTCCATGGCGGCCTTCGGCACCGACCACGACCTCATGCAGCGCCTGCTCACGGTGGAGACGCGGCGCCAGAGCCAGCGGACCCTGTCGATCACCCCGCTGGGCACCCTCGTGACGTTGGCCCTCTACCTCACCATCGGGGCGGGACTCTACACCTACTACGCCCAGCACGCCGGGGCGCCGGTGCCGCGGCCCGACGAGGTCTTCCCCTTCTTCGTCCGGTCCGCCATGCCGGTGCTGCTCCGCGGGCTCATGCTCACCGCCATCGTGCTGGCCTCCATCGACTCGCCGCTGGGGTCGCTGGCCGCCTCGTTCGTCACCGACATCTACCGGCCGCTGCTGGCGCCGGGGAAGAGCGAGCGCCACTACGTGCGGGTCTCCCGCCTCTCCGTGATCGGCTTCGGCCTCATCCTGGCAGGGCTGGCCTTCGGCTTCTCCTACTTCGACAAGATCCTCTGGCTCGCCTTCAAGATCGCCGGCGTCACCTTCGGCTCGCTCCTCGGCGTGTTCCTGCTCGGCCTGCTGACCCGCCTGCGCGCCAACCGGGCCAACGTCGCCGCCATGGTCATCATGGGCCTGGTCAATCTCGTGCTGCTGGTCCTCTCGGAGACGGGCGTGATCGCGCTCGCCTGGTCCTGGCTCGTCATCCTGGGCACGGCCGGCACCATGGCCCTGGCCTATGGGGGTCAGGTCTTGCATTCCAACACGTAGCCCCGGCCCCGCCGCGGTTGCTGGAATGCAAGACCTGACCCCGGTATCATGCGGGCATGGCCGCCGTGAACGAG
>JACPIQ010000118.1 GCA_016188005.1 Candidatus Rokuibacteriota bacterium
CCGCATGCCCATGAGCACGCCGCTGTGCACGGGGCCCGTGAGGATGTCGACCTTGTCCGAGTCGATGAGCTTGTCCGCCTTGCGGATGCCCACCGGGGGCTTGGCCTCCGTGTCCTCCTTGATGAGCTCGATCTTCCGGCCAGCGACGGTCCAGCTCTCCCGAGCGAAGACCAGCTCCATCGCCTGCGTGATGCTCTCGCCCAGCACCGCGTACACCCCCGAGTAGGGCAGCAGGATACCGACCTTGACGGGGCCGCCCTGCGCGTGGGCCCGGAGCACCCACGGTCCCACTGCCGCGCCGGCGGCCGCCATGGAGGTCGCGCCGAGAAACGTCCTTCGCGTCATCCGATCCATGCGTGTGTCCTCCTCAATGTGTGCGATGAGACGGTCTCGCCGGAGAGCATCGGAACGCCGCCTGCCCCCGGGAGCGATCGGGCCCCCCAAGCCTACACCGAACCCCCACGTCCCATAAACCCCCTTCTGGCCCGCGCGGATCCACGCTACCCGCTCGAGGGAGCGGCGGGTGGGAGGCGATCCCCGCTGGATCGGCCTCGCTCCAGCGCACGCGGATCACCTCGGTATGGCTCACCATCAGCGGATGTTCGCCTTCAGGACGAAGCGCTGGAGCTTCCCCGTGGCGGTGCGCGGCAGCTCGGGGACGACCACGATCTTCCGCGGGCGCTGGTGGGGGGCGAGCGTGCTCTCCGCCAGTTCGCGGAGCTCGGCCACCAGCTCGTCCGCGGGCTTCGTCTCGTCCTTCGGCACGACGAAGGCAAAGCACTTGACGAGGCCGCTCCCCTCCTCGCTCCCGACGGCGCCCGCCTCGGCCACGCCGGGATGTGAGAGCAGGGCCGTCTCGACGTCGGCCGGCGCGACCCACATGCCGGCGACCTTGAAGAAGTCGTCCTCGCGCCCGCAGTGGTAGTAGAAGCCGTCGGCGTCGCGGCGGTAGACGTCGCCCGTGCGGAACCACTCTCCGATGAAGGTGGCGCGCGAGCGCTCCAGCCGGTTCCAGTACCCGGGGCTGGCCGACCCCGTCCTGACGTGCAGGATGCCCTCCTCGCCGTCCCCGACCTCGCGCCCGCCGGCGTCCAGCAGGCGGACATCGGTGCCGGGCACGGGCGTGCCCGTCGAGCCGGGCCGGCTCTGTCCCGGCCGGTTGGAGATGACCATGAACACCGTCTCCGTCGCCCCGATCCCGTCCAGGATCTCGAGCCCGAAACGGTCGCGGTAGACACGGTAGAGCTCGGCGGGGAGGCGCTCGCCCGCCGAGACCGCGAAGCGCAGCGAACGGAACGCCGCCGGCGGCGGATCGGCCCTGAGCAGGCGGGCGAAGAAGGTGGGCACCGAGAACAGGATCGTGGGCTCGAAGCGGAGCATGTTCTCGGCGACCGCGGCCGGATCGGGCCACGCCGGGTCGAGGAAGGTGCGGGCCCCGGCGAAGAAGGGGAGGAGGAAGGAGTTGCCGAGGGCGTAGGCGAAGAAGAGCCTCGAGGTGGCGAGGACGCGGTCCTCGGCCGTCACCCCGAGCACGTCGTCGGCGTAGTGGTGGCAGGCGAGATGATCGCGGTGGAGGTGGATGGCCCCCTTGGGCACTCCCGTGGTGCCGGAGGTGTAAAGCCAGAAGGCCATGTCGTCCCCGCTCACCGGCTCGGGCCCGAGCGCAGGCGCCGCCCTCGCGCACAGGCGGTCCAGGCTCGGGAAGCCCGGGCAGGGCTCGGCGGTGACGACGGCGCGCAGGTGCGGCAGTCCCGCCAGCGCCCCGCGCAGCCCCTCCGCCGCCGCGGCGTCTGCGACGAGGACCTTCGCGCGGCTGTCGCGGAGGAGCGCGGCATAGTCCTCGGCTCTCAGGCGGGTGTTCAGCGGCACGGCGACGGCGCCGATCCGGAGGGTGCCGAAGAACGTGGCGACGAAGGGGAGCCCGTCGGCGAGGAGCATCGCCACGCGCTGCTCGGGCTCGACCCCCAGCCGGCGCAGCGCGTTCCCCGCCCGGCAGGAGGCGGCGAGGACCTCGGCGTAGGTGTGGCTCCCTGTCGGCGTCACGATGGCGGTGCGCCCGCCCTGGCCCGCGGCGATGTGCTTGTCGAGATAGGCAACGATCGAGTTGGTCATGATGACTCCACGAACTGCCGGACGATCTCCGGAGCAGGCCTTCCTTGCTGTCCGTGTGGCAGTGGCTCGCCCCGGAGGCGACATCCAGCCGGCCAGCGAGGGCCCGCACCGTGGCGCGGACTCAGGCTCTTATAGGCGGGGCCGCGCGGCTTGTCAAGGCATGCCGCCTGTGGGAAGTTGCTCGGCGTGACGCGCGCGCGCCCGCTTCTCGAGGCCTTCGACGTCGGGCCGGGCCGCGTCCTCAGCCTGGCAGGCGCAGGCGGCAAGACCGCGCTCATGTACGCCCTGGCGCGCGCCCTGCTGGCCGAGGGGCGCCGCGTCCTCACGACCACCACCACCCGCATCTACCCTCCAGGGACGGACGAGAGCCGGGCCCTTCTCGTGCTGGAGGAGCACCCCGACGGCGAGCAGGCCATCGGGCCCCTCCTGGCCAAGCACGGGCACCTGACCGTGGCCCTGCGGCGGAATCCGGACGGCAAGCTCGCGGGCATCTCCTGCGCCCTCGTGGACGCCCTCGCCGTCGCGGGCGCGGCCGAGGTGATCATCGTGGAGGCCGACGGCAGCGCCGGGCGGCCGCTGAAGGCAGCGCGCGAGGGCGAGCCGGCCTGGGCGTCCTCCTCGACCCACTGCGTGCTCGTGGTCGGGGCCGACGCCCTCGGCGCGCCGCTCGACGAGGCCCATGTCTTCCGCTCGGCGCTGGCCGCGGACATCGCCGGCGTCCCCCTCGGCGCCCCCGTCACTGACGAGGCGGTGGTGCGCCTCCTCGTCGGCCCCCGGGGCCTGGACAGGCTGGCGCCCCCGCCGAGCCGCCTCCCCCAGGAGTCGATTGCGCCCGGCAAAACCAGCGCTCGACCGGCGATCGCGTCGGGTAAGTCTTGCTCCGAAGACTCCTAGGCGGCGCTCCGGAGCTCCGCCGACAAGGCCGACGCAATATGCCCCATCTCATTGCCGAGGAGCATCAGGACATCGTCCATCGTGATGATCCCGAGCAACTTGCCGTCCTTGGCCACCACCGGGAGCCGCCTTACCCCGGTCTTGGCGAACAGCTTCGCGGCGTCGAAGATCCCCTCCTCGGCGCCGATCACGACGGGCTCCTTTCGCATCACCTCGCTCACCGGTACCGCGTCGGCATGCTTGCCCTGGGCGAGCACATCCACGAGGATATCCCGGTCCGTGAGGAGGCCGATCGGCTGGCCGGCATTGACCACCACGACCGTTCCGACGTTCTTCGCCCGCATGATGCGGGCGGCTTCCGCCACGCTCATGGTAGGGGGCGCTGTGACTACCGGCTTCGTGCATACTTTTCCGAGCATGGCCGTCCCTCCGTGAATTACGTGTTTGACCGATGATGTTGCAAGCTTGATGCCTCGACTGCATGCTTGTAGCCGAGCCTATTTCCGCTGCCAGCAGCCATGGCGCCATACGGAATTCCCGCGACACCTGAGGCATGGGCGCCTCGGCACGCGACCGCGCAGGCCGCAGAGGCATGAGGGAGGCGGTGACGAGGACCTCAAGCCGCTGACCCTGGTCCAGCTCGTGTGAGTGTGGCTGCCAGACGAAGAAGCTCATTCCCCCGGCGAGGCACCACCGGTTCCAGCGGTCGAGCAGCGGCCAGCGCGGCACCACGCCGGCCAGCACCTCGAGTGCGAGATCGGCGACCTCGCGAAAAGGGTGCGTGGCCGTGCTGGCCTGGGCGAACGCCCACGCGTCGCTCCACCACGCCGATCGGGGAGCTGGATCGAGACCGCGAGATCTTCGAGGGCGGCTGGCATCGCGGGGCGCTTGGGCATAGGACGACCTCCGCGGTAATTGCTCACGCTGCTTCGGACCAGATCGTTGCTTCATGCGGCGTGCCTGAGAAAGGTCGCGACGTCATGGGGAAAATAGGCCTCGGCCCTGGCGAGCTCACCGGGGGAGACCGCTTCACGCAGCGCACGGTACACGACGCGCACGGCGCGTGCGCCCTCCGGCGCGTGCGCGCCGAGACCCGCGGCGACGTGCTGCAGGAACGTGTCCAGATCCATGAGAAACACGCCGGGCGGCTCGTCCTGAAGCCTCGCCTTGACGGTACCGGGAAGCTGGGTGATCAAGCGGCGCCGCTTGTGGCGGTCCGGCAGGAGATGAATCAAGCCGAGGAGGACGGTGATCGCCCACCGATCGGCTTCCTTCGAGCTCGGCAAGCCTGCCAGGTCCTGGATTCGGGCGAGAAACTCGCGTTCTTCCATCGGGCTCTCCCTGCGGCCGCCTTTGACGTGCAGAGACATCCCCGGAGCATCGACCTCACCGACGGGGGGGCACGGTCAACTCGCCTCGATCAATACTCTGAGATCCCGCCCGCCCAGGGGCTCGCGGAGCTTTTGCAGCGCTCCTGTCGCGATCTGTCGGATCCGCTCCCGCGTCAACGACAGCTGCGCGCCGATTTCCTCAAGGGAGTGCTCGTGATCGGTCCCGATGCCGAATCGCAGACGGAGGATCTCCCGCTCCCTGCCCGACAACGTGGCGAGCGCCTGCCCCACCTGGGCGGCCATGTCCTCGGTGAGCACGGAGGCATCGGGAGGGGTGGCCTGCTTGTCCTCGATAGAATCGGCGAGCTTCGTCCCGCGCTCGTTGTGAATCGGCATTTCCAGGGACAGAGGCGCCGTCGGAGTCTCGAGAAGCGGTCGGATCTTCTGCGCGGGCATCCGCATCCGTCGGGCCAGTTCCTCCACCGTGGGCTCACGCCCCAACTCCTCGGCCAGTGCTCGGCGCGCGCCGGAGAGAAGAGTCAACGTCTGCACCAGGTGCACGGGGATGCGGATCGTTCGCGCACGGTCGGCGATGCCCCGCGTGATGGCCTGCCTGATCCACCACGTGGCGTAGGTCGAGAATCTGAACCCGCGCCGATACTGGAAGCGATCCACGGCCTTGATGAGGCCGACGTTGCCCTCCTGGATGAGGTCCAGGAGCGGCACCCCGCTCCGGAGATAGCGCTTCGCCACCGAGACGACCAGGCGGAGGTTGGCCTCGATCAGGGCGCGCTTGGCTTCCCTGACCACCTGGTCCTTCTCGTTGATGTGCGCCACCAGCGCCTGGAACTCCTCGCGGGGCAGGCCGATGTGCCGCTCGACCGTGCGAAGTTCCTCGGCCGCGCGTCGCGACGGTATCTCGGCTTCGAGCTTCTGCATGCGCGCATTCAGCCGCTCGAGCTCGACCACCAGCTCCTCCACCACGGCTGACCTGATGGGTAGCTCGGCGACGATCTGCTGCAGGCGTTCCCGAGCGCGAGAGATCCGTCGTTCGGCCGCCGGCGATGGTCCCCGCCGGGCGCCTTCGAGCTTGCCGATCTCCGTCGCGAGCCGGCGCACGCGGGCAAAGGCGGCCAGCACGGCCCGAACCTTCGCGGGGCTCGGCTCCCCCGTCTCCGGAAACAGGATCAAGTCGTCCGAGGGGATCTCGCGGCACCGTACGCGAGCCGCGAGGTCCAGCAACGTCTTGACCGCGATCGGAACCGCCACCAGCGCCCGGCGCAGCTCCGTTTGGCCCGCCTCGACGCGCTGGCCGATCTCGACTTCCTGCGCCGCCGTCAGGAGCTTGGCCTTGCCGATTTCGTTGAGGTACCTCTGGACCGAGTCCGGCGGTCGGGCTTCTTCGATCTCCTCTTCCTGTTCTTCGAAGGCCTCGAGCGGGCCGGCAGGGCCGGATCCCGACACGGCGGGCTCCTCGGTCGCCTCGAGAGACCGGGCCCAGGCGCGCTGCCTGAGCGCCTGTTCCAGTTCCACCTCTTCGATCGGCTCGGCGGCGGCACCCCCGACCGGGTCCACGCTGGCGACGATCAGCGAGCGGCCGGGGTGCCGTAGCAGCGGCAGGGGGAGGTGAATCCTGGAAACCGGCAGCACTCCCCGCTGGATCGCCCGCTTCCGCCATTCGCGCTCCAGGTCTCGAGCGGCGCCAGGGGAGAGGACTCGACCGGCGCGATGCTGACCGCGCTTTGATCCTTTCATCTTACTCATGGGTCCCCAGATGCCGCGGGCCGCGATCTGCGTCCCGACCATTCGTTCGCGCTCTTCCCTGAAGTCGCCCCCGGGCATGCCGACCTCATCTCGCGCTCGTGGCAGACCGGGCAACCACCGAGGTCTGGCTCCTCATGCCGCGCTCGCTTCACCGCAGGTGCCGGCCGAACCAAGCTGTCGTCAGCCTGGCCGCCTGCCCGAGCGCCTGCAAGTCGCCGAACAGGTGGTCGCCTCCAGGCACGACCTCGAGCCGCGCCGGCCCAGTCAGACCGGCCAGCAGCTCCTCGTTGGCGGCCCTGATCGGCTCATCGTATTCGCCCACGATCAACAGGGTCGGCACGTTGACGGCCGAGGCGGCCGCCTTGGCACCGGTTGGATTCGCCGAGCGAAGGACCAGGGCTCGGATCCGGGCATCCTGCGCCGCCGTCAGCAGGGCCACGGCGCCACCCGAGCTGGCCCCCATCACTCCGACCCGGCTCGAATCCACCTCGTCGAGGGCTTCCAGGAGCCCGATGGCCGCCCCGAGATCATCGACCTGCTGGTCGAGCGTACTGTCCGTCTCCGTGCCTTCGCTGTCCCCGTGACCGGTGAAGTCGAACAGGAGCGCGGCGAATCCCTCCGCCACCAGCTCCTCGGCGACTTTCCGGTTCCGGGGGCTCGCCTGACCGCTCCCCCAGCCGTGGGCGAAGACCACCGCGGGATGCGGACCCCCCGTGGCGGGCGTGAGCAGGGTCCCGGAAAGCCGGAGTCCGCGAGCGTTGGTGAACGACAGGGCCAGCCCCCACGGATTCCCCGCTATGTCCCGCTCCCCGGAACGGGCGAGCATGGCGAGCACCTGTTGGTCGGAGACCGGGGAGAAGTCCCGATAGTAGTTCCCGACAGCCACGAAGGACTCGTCCACGATCAGGCTCAGGAAACGGTCGGCCTCGCGGCGGAAGCGGCGCGCGGCTTCCCCGGCCGCGCAGGGCACGGCCACGGTGACGTCCCGGGCGCCATGGCGCCGCGCGTAGGCGAGCGCCGCCAGCATGGTAAGCCCGGTGGCCAGCCCGTCGTCGATCAACACGACGCCCGAGCCGGGAAGATAGTGCTCGAGCGGCGGCACCTTGTAGAGCGCCATCCGGCGTCGAATCTCCGCTCCCACCCGCGTCTTGGCGGCCTCGATATCCTCGGGCCGGAGCTCGAGCTGGGCCACGATGTCGGCGTCCATCAGGACCTCCCCGTCCTCATCCAGCGCCCCGAAGGCGAGCTCGGGGGCGATGGGGGCGGTGAGCTTGCGCGCGTACACGACCGTGAGCGGCAGCCGGAGCCGTCGGACCGCGGGCAGGGCCACGGCAACCCCTCCGCGCGGAATCGCGGCGAGCACGGAGGGGGGAGAAATCAGCGCCGCCAGCCGCTCCGCGAGCTGTCGGCCGGCTTCCTCACGGTCACTAAACCCCATGAACTTCCTCGATCGCTCCCCCGAGATCGGCGTGGCGCTCGGCCCCCGGAACCTGCCTCTATGGACGAGCATCGGCCGTGCCAGAATCGCTTAGCGCGGAACTGTGGAGATGTCGGCGTGCCCTGCCCTTGTCCTGGGTCGCCGGCTCCACACTGGGGCGGGCTGGCCCCATGCGGCCGGCCACAGGGCTCGGAGGGAAAATGGCCGTGGCAGGGGCCTTGCATGCTTGTCCTGTATGATCCTCTTTTCGCTTCCGGCCTACGAGGGCCTCGCCGGGGCCCTGGAGCGCCTGGCGGCGCTGGATCGCGGCCACTTCTCTATCGCGCGCTTTTCCAACGGTGAGCTGCACGCGGCCATCGACACGACGGTCGCCGACCAGGCTTGCTTGCTGCTGGGATCCGTCGCGCCGCCTGACGCGGACCTACTGTCCACTCTGCTACTGAGTCACACACTCGCCAAGGAGGGTGCTGCCCGGATCACCGCGCTCCTACCGTACCTGGGGTACTCGCGCCACGACAGGGACGAGCCCCGGAAGAGCCTTGGCACCGCCTGGGTGGGCGAGCTATTGCGCGCCTCCGGGACCACCGAGGTGATCACGGTGGACGTGCACAGTCCCCTCGCCCACAAGCGGGTCCCCATCCCCGTCCGGTCGCTCTCACCGGCGGGGCTCTTCGCCGACGCCTTGACCTCGGTCGCGCCGGAGGACCCGACGCTGGTCGCCCCCGACGAGGGCGCGCTCGAACGGTGCGAGGCGGTGAGGCGGCTGGCCGGCATCGAGCGGCCGGTGGCCTACTTCACGAAGAAGCGAACAGAGACGGGGGTCCTCCATTCGACACTTCACGGGGTCGTCGGGCCCTCGGCCGTCATCGTGGACGACATCCTGGACACCGGCGGAACCCTGATCTCCGCCTGCGAGGCCCTCGGACGCGCCGCTGTCGGGACGATCGTCGTGATGGTCACGCACGGGCTGTTCACGGGCACATCCTGGCAGCGACTGGGAATGCTCGCGGTCAGGCGCATCTACTGCACCGACACCCTGCCGCCGCCCCCGCCGAGCACGGCGCCCCCGATCGAGGTTCTTTCGGTGGCACGGCTTCTGTCGAGCGCCCTCAACGCGTCGGAAGGCGGAACGGCGGGCTAGCTCGAGCGATCCCGGGAACCGGCTCGAAATGTCGGAGCCGCCGGCTACCCGGCGCGCCCCATTTGCCCTCTTCCTCACTTCGCTACGGACGGCGCCCCGTGGTCCCCGACTGGGTCGACGCGCAGGATCAGGCCGTACTTCGCAGCGAGGACGAGCGCGCCCTCGTACTCCCTCCCCGTGATCGGCCGGTGGTCGATCGTCCCGTTCGATAGGGCCGATCGGGCGACGGGCGCCCCGGGCGTGGCGGGCTGGCTTCAGGCCTGCTGGAGCGCCGCGAACGCGTGGCTGTAGAGCTCGACGCTCACCTGGGCTTCGAGATCGTCTGCGTGTTCGACGGCATCGGGCGGAAGCGGCAGCCTCGGACGGGGGAGCCCGGGTCACGGTCTTCGAGCGCTCGTGACCAAGCTCCGGATCGCTGCGGGGATGTCCTCCGCCGACGAGGTGGGGCCGAAGGTCGCGGCCACGCCCTTGTCCCGGAGGAGAGACTCATCGCCCGCGGTGAGGACCGAGCCGCCGACGACCACTGGGATCGACAGCCCCTGCTGACGGAGAAGCGCCAGCAGCTCGTCGATGTAGTGCAGGTACTCCCACGAGTGGCACGACAGGCCGATGACGTCGGCATTCTCGTCGCCCGCGGTCTTGACGATGCCGGGAGGCAGGTTGAACCGGCCGAGATAGATCACCTCCATGCCGGCATCACGGAGGAGGCGGGCCACGGCCACGGCCCCGACCTCGTGCTGGTCGAGGCCGAGCATGCCGATGAGCACTCGGACCGGCCTCACAGCGGCGACTCCATCATGCCGAAGGGATCGCCGGGGACGCCGTAGGCCGCGCGCAGCACCCAGGCCATCTCGCCGATGGTGGCCCCGGCAGCCGTGGCGGCGATGATGGCCGGCATCAGGTTCTCGCCCGGGTTCCCGGCGGCCCGCCTCACGCCCGCGAGCGCGCCGCGCACGCCGCGGGAGTCCTGCGAGCGCTTGTGCTCGCGGATCCGCCCCACCTGCTCCCGCGAGGGTTCGATCTTCTGCTCCGCCACGTCCCGCAGCAGGGTGTCCTCGTGCGCGGCCATCCGGTGGACGTTGACACCCACCTGCGGCCTCGTGCCCTCCCGCACGTCCCGCGCGTGGCGCTCCATGGCGTCCTGGAAGAGCCCCCGGAACCAGCCCCGGTCGCAGAGCGCGCCGGGGTCGCCCAGCCCCTCGATGCGCGCCACCATCTCCCGGATGCGTCGCTCCAGCTCGTCGGTGAGCGCCTCCACGTAGTACGAGCCGCCCAGGGGGTCGGCCACGCGCGCGGCATTGGTCTCGAGCGCGATCACCTGCTGCGTGCGCAGTCCCACCAGATGGGCCTCGGGGCTGGGCGTGCGGAAGGCCTCGTCGAAGCCGGAGATCTCGATGCCCTGCACCCCGGCCAGGGCCAGCGCGAGCGCCTGCGTGGCGCCGCGGACGATGTTGTTGACGGGCTGCTGCGCCGTGAGCGAGAGCCCCGAGGTATGCGAGGCGATGTTCACGGCCAGCGACCGCGGGTCCCGGGCGCCAAACTCGTCCCGCATCATCCGGGCGTAGAGCCGCCGGGTGGCGCGGATCTTGGCGATCTCCTCGAAGAAGTCCATCCCGCAGTTCACGAGGATGGCGACGCGCGGGGCGAAGGCGTCCACGGGCACGCCGCGGCGGCGGAGCTCCCGCACCACGTGGCGGATCTCCACGAATCCCAGCGCCATCTCCTCGACGGCGTCGAGCCCACCGTCGCTGATGTAGTAGGTGTCCTCGAGGAAGGCGTGGAAGCGCGGCATCTCGCGGCTCGCGAACTCGATGGAGTCGGCCGTCATCCGGAGCCTGAGCGGGAAGGGCATGTGGGTGGCGTAGCCGCAGTCCTCGCAGTAGAAGGGCGGCTGGACGATGGAGCCCCTGAGCCGCGCCGGCTCGATCCCGCGCTCCCGCGCGGCGAGGTAGAAGCCCGCCATGCCGAAGAGCGGGGGCAGCGACTGCGAGACCGTGAGCCCGTCGAGCGGCAGGTCGGCGTAGAGCTGGCGGTAATCGTCGAGGCAGCAGAGCGAGACCCCCTGCGTCCCCACTGCGTGCGCGGCGGCCGGATGGTCGGCATCGAGATAGGCCATGGTCGGGGTGTCGCCGATGACGTCGATGCCCGTCGCCCCTGTGCCGATGAGGTACTTGAGCTGGGCATTGGAGCGGGACGGCGTGCCCTCTCCCGACAGCTCGCGCTGGATCCAGGCCGACGCTCCCTGCTCGGGCGGCCGCCGGCCGCGCGTAAAGGGGAAGGCGCCGGGGTCGCCGAGGGCCTCGTCGTAGCGGAGCTCCGCCACGTCTCCGGGGCCGTAGACGGGCTTGAGTGGGATCCTCGAGCGGGTCGCGCGCTCCGTCATGGGGGCCTCCTCGCCGCGCCGGCCTCCTTGCGGCTCCCCAACGCCGCCGCATTGAGCCTGAGCCCGCCGTCCACCGGGATCTCGGCCCCGTTGATGAAGGCGGCGCGGTCCGAGACGAGGAAGGCGATGAGGTGGGCCACCTCCTCGACCTCGCCGAGCCGGCGGGCCGGCGTCACCGCCACGGCACCCTCCCTGATCTCGACGGGCATGGCGGCAACCAGCGGCGTGGCGATGAGCCCCGGGAGCACGGCATTGCAGGTGATGCCGTCCCGGGCATGCTCGAGGGTCACGGTCTTCGTGAGGCCGAGCAGCCCCGCCTTGCTCGCCGCGTAGCCCACCTGGTTGTGCAGCCCCCCCAGCGCCGCGACGGAGGACACGTTGACGATCCGCCCCCAGCGGCGCTCGGCCATGGAGCCGATCACCGCCTGGATCATGTGGAAGGCGCCCGAGAGGTTCACGCCGATCTCGCGCTGCCACGCCTCGGGCATCATCCGCGCCACCGGGGCGATATTGCTCACGATGCCGGCGTTGTTGACGAGGATGTCGATGGGCCCCAGCGCCTGCCGCAGCGCCTCGACGCCCTCTCGGACCCGAACGGGATCGGCGATATCGAAGACCACCGAGGCGGCCCGGCCGCCCCCCTGCTCGATGACCGCGGCGGTCTCGGCCACCTCCGGTACGACGTCCACCACGCCCACGCGGGCGCCCTCCCGCGCCAGCAGCAGCGCCGTGGCCCGGCCGATGCCCCGCGCCGCCCCCGTGACTACGGCGACCCGGTTCTCGAGCCGCATGCCTCTCACCTCCTCACAGCCCGTGATGCTTCCACGGCGGTCGCTTCTTGCCCACGACGGAGCCGGCGTCCCGCACCCGGCGCTGCCGCGCCATCACCTGCCCCTGAAGACAGCCGTCGAGCGCGTGAGGAACGCCCGGTGGCCGGCCAGCCAGTCCTCCGAGCGGCAGAGGTAGCTGAAGGTGTCGGTCTCGAAGGCGATGCCGTCCCTGAGCGGCCGGCCGATGCCGTGGAGCACGGCCTGCTTGGCGGCGCGCGTGGCCAGGGGGCCGTTGCCGGCGATCTGCTGGGCGATCTCTGTGGCCCTGTCCCTCAGGCGGGCCAGCGGGACCACGTGGTTGACGAAGCCGATGCGGTACGCCTCCTGGGCGTCGTAGATCTTGCCCGTGAGGATGATCTCCATGGCCCGGCCCAGCCCGACGATGCGCTGGAGCCGGGAGCAGCCGCCGTCGCCGGGCATGAGCCCCCACTTGATCTCCTGGTGGCCGAAGGTAGCGTGCTCGGCGGCGATGCGGATGTCGCAGAACTCGGCCAGCTCGTGCCCGCCGGCGATGCAGTAGCCGTTGATGGCGGCGATGATCGGCGTGTAGATCTCGTAGCCGCCCGAGATCCCCGCCCAGCCCGGGCCCTGGAAGGCGCGCCGCCGGTTCTCCTCCTCGGAGGTGTCGCGGATGTAGGGGATGAGCGTCTTGAGGTCGGCCCCGCTGCAGAAGGCCTTGTCGCCGGCGCCGGTGAGGATCGCCGCCCGCACGTCGCGGTCGCGCTTGACCTCGTCCCAGACGGCCAGCAGCGCCCCGGACGTCTCGGGGTCGATGCAGTTGTGGACCTCGGGGCGATTGAGCGTGACGTATGCCAGCGCCCCCCGCTTCTCGTAGAGCACGGTGTTGGGCATCGGGAGCCTCTCCTCTCAGACCGCAGCGGTGGGCGCCCCGGCCGCCTCAGCGCGCGGCCGTCCCGGCCGTGGTGGCGCGCGCCCGGAAGTGGAGGATCGCCTCGAGGACTCCGCCTGCCACGGAGCGGGCCTTGTCCGAGACGCTGAAGCAGTGCTCGGTGCGCGCGCGGGGATCCACGTCGCCGATCTTCTGGCCGGCGCGCACCCGGCTTCCCTCCCGGACGAGACCGCGCAGGACTCCCGCGATCCGGGCGGTGACGGGCTGTCCGTCGACCTCGCCGACAAGGGCTCCGGCCTCGACCCGCTCGCCGATGGCCAACCGCGCCCGGAGGCATCCCGCGGCGGGGGCCCGGAGGAGGCGCTCGGCGCCGAAGCCTCCGATCTCCCCCGGCACGCCCGTGTTGGGCTCCGCCTGCCCGTCGAGGATCACCGAGCCGAGGGCGTGGCCGCGATTCGTCTCGATCACCGCGTCCACGTCACCGCCCGCGGTGAAGCCGGGCCCGAGGCCGATGACGACCGGGGCCTCGCCCCGCGCTGTCCCGAGATTCGTCTTGGCCATGCGCGCGTCGACGACGGCGGCTGGCGCGAGGGCGGTCCGGGCTCGGTCCTCCGGATCCACGAGCACGGCCACGGCCCCCGAGCGCGCGAGGCGGCGCGCCTCGGCCACGCTCGCGCAGAGCCGCGCGCGGGTCCCCTCCACCGACACGGCGCCCTCGTGAACCACCTCCGAGAAGGCCACCGCCCGCCTGACGGCGGTGGGCGCTGCCAGCTCCGTCATGACGACGGCGAATCCGCTCCGGACGAGCCTCACCGCGCAGCCGGTGGCGAGGTCACCCGCGCCCTTGATCAGCACCAGGGGCCGGGGCCTCATCGGGCGGCGCACCGCCTGGCGGCGGGGAGCCCCGCGCCGCAGCGTACCTGGACCAGCTCCGCGGCGATGGCCACGGCGATCTCTGCCGGCGTCTCTGCGCCGATGCGGAGCCCGATAGGCGCCCGCACCCGCGCGGTGAGCTCAGGGGGCACCCCCGCTGACTCGAGGTGGCGGAACACCTCCTGGACGCGGCGGCGGCTGCCGATCATCCCGATGTAGGCCGCGTCCGAGGCGATGACCGCCCTGAGCGCGGCCTCGTCGTGCTGATGGCCGCGAGTGACCAGGACGAGATACGTGGAGGGCCCGATGGGCCGCGTCGCCAGCACGGCCTCCACGGGCCCCACCAGGACGGTATCGGCCTCCGGGAAGCGCTCGCGGCTGGCGAAGGCGCCCCGGTCGTCCAGCACCGTGACCTCGAAGTCGAGGAGCTTGCCCAGCCCGGCCAGTGGCAGGGCGATGTGCCCCGCCCCCACGATGACGAGCTCGGGCCGGGGAGCGCGCGCCTCCACGAACACGCCGAGCCCCTCGCCCTCGTCACCGCGCTCCCAGGACGAGCCCGACGGGCGTAGCCAGGCGAGGCGGCTTCCCCCCGACGCCAGGGCCGCCGCCGCCAGCTGGCGGAGCACGGGATCGAGGCCGCCGGGGGCTGCACCCAGGAGCGCCCCATCCGGCTCCGCCAGCCACTTGGCCCCCACCGGGATCGCGGCGGCGCCTGGCGGGTTCGCCACCGCCACCAGGCAGGCGACGGGCCGGCCCGCGGCCTCCGCCCTTTCCACTCCGCGCACGACGTCGAGATCAGGGAGCCCGACGGCCACCCGAGGCTCCCAGCGCCAGCCGTCCACGAAGACCTCCATGACGCCGCCGCAGTTGGTGGGGCTCAGATCGTTCATCTCGCCGGTCAGGTCCACCTGGCAGATCCGGGGCCGCCCCTCTTCCAGCACCCGGGCGGCCTCCCAGAAGACCTGCGCCTCGCCGCAGCCGCCGCCCACGCTACCCACGATGGCGCCGTCCCGGCGGACGATCATGCAGGCGCCGACTTCCCGGGGTGTGGAGCCGCGCGCCGCGACGACGGTGGCCGTGGCCACCGGCTCCCCCGCCTGCGCGAGTTCGGCCAGGCGGCGGTAGACGCTGCTCACCGGCCCTCCTGGCGCCCGCCCCGCGCGCGCGCCGCGTCCAGCGCCGCCAGGACCCTGGCCGGCATGATGGGGAGGCTCGTGATGCGGACGCCGGCGGCGTCGTACACGGCATTGGCCACCGCGGCCATCACACCCGAGACGGCGCCCTCGCCGACCTCCTTGGCGCCGAAGGGGCCGTGGGGCTCTTGGCTGTGGATCATGCCGCTCACCATGGCCGGCGTGTCGTGAGTGATGGGGATCCGGTAGTTGAGGAAGTCCGGGTTGAAGACCTGCCCCTCGCGGAGGTCCACGCGCTCCTGCAGCGTCTGCCCCAGCGCCATGGAGACGCAGCCCTCGATCTGGCCCTCGACGATCTGGGGGTTCAGCGGGAAGCCGCAGTCGTGGTAGGTGACGACGCGGAGGACGCGCACCCGCCCCGTCCAGGTGTCCACCTCGACCTCCGCGAGCTGGGCGGCGAAGCCGTAGGCCTCGGTCCAACGCCCCTTGGCCGTGCTGAGGCTCGGGTGCAGCCCCGCGTCGGGGACGCTCTTGTGGTACCCCTTGCCGATGATGGGGTCGCCGCTGGCCTGCTTCACGCTGGCGGCGATGATCGCGCCGTAGGAGAGCCGGCGGTGGGCGGCCCCCTTCACCGACACGACCTTGTCGCGCGCCTCGAGGTCGCGCACGTCGGCCTCCAGCAGCCGCGCGGCCATCTCCAGGAGCTGCCGCCGGGCGTCCTCGGCCGCCAGGCGCACGGCCTTGCCGGTGACGAAGGCGCCGCCTGACAGGAAGCTGCCGAACTCGATGGGGGTGAGCTCCGTGTCCCCGGAGACGATGCGGATGTCCGAGAGCGGCACGCCCAGCTCCTCGGCGGCGATCTGCGACAGCGTCGTCTCCGACCCCTGTCCCATCTCCACCGTGCCGGCGAAGAGCGTGGCCCCGCCGTCGTCCGCGAGCTTCAGCACCGCCGCGGAGGCGAAGGGGTAGTACGGCGACCCGCTGAACATGGAGCAGGCCGACAGCCCGACCCCCCGCTTGAACCGCTCCGAGCCCGTCCAGTGGCTCTGCCGGCGCTTCGCCCCCCAGCCCCCGTCGCGAGCCGCCGCCTCGATGGCGTCCTTCAGGCCGCAGGAGCGCAGGACATCGCCGCTCGTCGGCATGACCTCGCCCTGGCTCCGCGCGTTCCGCCGCATCAGCTCCACCATGTCGATGCCGAGGTCCTCGGCCAGCATGTCCATGTGCGAGTCCACGGCGAAGCGGATGAAGGGGGCCCCATGGCCCCGCTTGGGGCCCTTCACGGGGTTGTTCGTGTACACGGCGAGGCCCTCGTAGCGCAGGGCCGGGACGCGGTAGACGGGGATGTTGTACGAGTAGCAGAGAAAGATGACCACGGGACCGGTGCCGCGGTAGGCACCGGTGTCCACCACCACCTGGATGTCCTGGGCCGCGATGATCCCCTCCCGGCTCACCCCGGTCTTGACGCGCACCGTCGCCTGGAAGTCCATGCGGGTGGTGGTGAGCGACTCCTCGCGGGAGAGCTCGATGAGCACGGGGCGCCCCGCCTTGCGGCTCAGGAGCGCGGCGGCGATCTCGTAGGGGAAGACGTCGATCTTCCCGCCGAAGGCCCCGCCCACGTAGCTCTTGTGGATGCGCACGTGGCTCGGCGGCAGACCCAGGGCCTTGGAGAGCACGAAGCGCTTGTAGAAGATCCCCATGCTCGAGACATGCATGTTGAGCTTGCCGCCCTGGTCCCAGAAGGCCACCGCGGCGTGGGGCTCCAGCGGCGCGTGCGCCACCGGCGCCACCTCGAAGCGGTCCTCCCGGACGTGGTGCGCGCCGGCGAATCCCCCGCCGAGGTCGCCGAACTCGACGTAGGTGCGCGCGGCCACGTTGTCCTGGCGCGGCACGGGCTCGGACTGGGGGCGGCCCCGCGCGCCCCAGTCCTCCCAGATGGTCTTGCCAGGATAGTCGGCTTCGTGCACCAGGGGGGCGCCGGGGGTGAGGGCGTCGGGGGCGGTGAAGACCGCGGGCAGCTCCTCGTGGTCCACGCGGATGAGCCGGAGGGCCTCCTCGGCCGTCTCGGCGTCCACCGCGGCCACGGCGGCGATCTCGTCGCCGATGTAGCGCACGCGGTCGAGCGCCAGGGGCGGCTCGTCGGCCGGGTAACGGGGCGTGTCGACGAAGGCCACCCTGAGCCCGGCCGTGTCGCGCCCCGTGACCACGGCGTGGACGCCCTTGAGACGCTCCGCCCGGCTCGTGTCGACGTTGAGGATGCGGGCATGAGGCCACGGGCTTCTGAGGATCTTCCCGCGCAGCATGCCGGGCAGCCGCACATCGGCCGTGTAGCCGGCCGCGCCGGTCACCTTCTCCCGGGCATCCACGCGAGGCAGCGGCTTGCCGACGACTGTGTAGTCGCTCATGCGCGCACCTCAGGGGCGACAGAGCCGGGGAGCCCGGGCTGCCTCATGCGCCGGATCGCGGTGCGGACGGCGTCGAGGACCTTCACGTACCCCGTGCAGCGGCAGAGATTGCCCGACAGCGCCTCCAGGATCTCGGCCTCCGTGGGCTCGGGACGCTCGTCGAGCAGCGCCGTGACGGTGATCAGCATGCCGGGCGTGCAGAAACCGCATTGCACGGCGCCGTGCTCGACGAAGGCTTCCTGCACCGGGTGCAGCCCGCCCCCCCGGGCGAGGCCCTCGACGGTAACGATCTCGTGCCCCGAGGCCTCCACGGCCAGCGTGAGGCAGGAGCTGACCGGACGGCCGTCCAGGAGGACCGCGCAGGCGCCGCAGGCCCCGAGGTCGCAGCCCCGCTTGGAGCCCGTCAGCCCGAGGTCCTCACGCAGCACGTCCAGCAGGGTCCGCTCCGGGCGAACCACCAGGTCGTGGGTCTGGCCATTCACGCTGAGCTGGACGAGCTCCTTCATCGCGTCCTCCATCCCTGCGCCAGCGCGGCGGCGCGCTCGACCGCATCCACCGCCATGAGCCCGGCCAGGCGCCGCTTGTGCGGCACGGCGTCCGTGAGGAAGAGCGCCCCGAGGGAGCGCGTTGCCAGCTGCGCCAGCTCCCGGTCGCCGGCGGCGGGGACCGGACCTCCGGCGAGCGCCGCCTCGAGTTCGGGCAGGCGGCAGGGCGCCGACCGGGCCCCGGTGAGCGCGATGCGGGCGGAGGCGATCGTTCCGCCCCCCGACAGCGCCACCGCGGCGGCGATGCCGAGCAGCGGGAAGTCGATGGAGTCGCGGGGGCTGTGCTTGAGATAGGCGGTCCCCGAGCGCGCCGGAGGGGCGGGCACCGCGATCTCCGTCAGGATCTCCGCCCCGCTCTTGGCCAGGGGCTGGAGCCCCTCCCCCGAGTACAGCGCCTCCACCGGCACCGCACGCTCGCCGGCGGGGCCCGCCAGGGTGGCGCGGGCGCCCACGGTGATCAGCACCGCCGGCGTGTCGGCGGAGAACAGGGCGACGCAGACGTTCTGCTTCTGGTTCACATAGCACTGCTGGCCGCCGGCCTTCTGGCAGGGAGGCCGGCTGGCCCGCCAGGCCTCCGTCTGGTTGTAGTACCAGCACCGCGTGTCGAGACAGACATTGCCGCCGAGCGTGCCGCGATTCCTGAGCAGCGGGGAGCCCGCCTGGACCGCCGCCTCGGCCAGCGCCGGACACACCGCACCGACCAGCGGCGAGCGGGCAACGTCGGCGAGCGTCGCGAATGCGCCGATGGACAGTCCCCCGTCGGCGGTGATCGCGATCTCCCGGTGGCCGGGGATGCGCGCGAGACTCACCAGGTGGCGCGCCTGGAGGACGCCGTGCTTCAGCGCGGGGACGAGATCGGTGCCGCCGGCGAGGGGGGCGGCCGCGTGGCCGTGCTCCTCCAGCAGAGCCACGGCCTGGGCCAGCGTGCTGGGGGCGTGGTACTCGATCCGGGTCGCTGTCATGGCTGCCCTCAGGAGGTCATGATGAAGTCGGCAGGGTCCGTCGCCCGCGCCGCGCCCGTCCTGGCGCCTCGGTGCTGGAGCTGTGCCGCGGCCCACTCGCACCACTCCGCGTACATCCGCTCGTAGCGGATCCCCTGCTCGAGGACGAGGTAACCGCAGGCCAGGGCCTCGTCGGAGGTCTCGGGCAGGGCTCCGTAGCGCGCCTCCAGCGCCGCCTTGATCTCCTCGAACTCTTCCTGGATCCGGCGGTGCTCCCCGCCGTGACCCCTGAGGTAGAGCACGGCGCGCTCGGGGGGGAGCAGATCGGCGTAGAACGTCCGGAGCAGCATCTCGTCCTTGATGGGAGCCACCGGCGTCGGGCGGTCGAGCCAGCTCCTCAGCGCCGTCTCGCCGGCGGCCGTGATGGCGAAGCGGCGGCTGTTGGGGCGCCTCTGCTGCACCGTGACCCGGGATACCAGGAGGCCGAGTCCTTCCATGCGCTTGAGCTCGGCGTAGATCTGGCTCCGCTTGGCGTTCCAGAAGAAGACGACCGAGCGCCCGAAGCGCTTGAGGATTTCCCAGCCGCTGAGCGGGCGTCTGGCCAGGAGGCCGAGGAGGGCATGCTGCAACGTGAGCGGGTCTGGCTTTTCCGGCATCGGAATGCTCCTGCGCCGGAATATGCGCCGCGAGAAAGAGGCCGACAATGGGGCAGATGGCTCATTCCTCTAGAGCGAATGCTGAGGACGCGGCCGCAACCGACCAGGGGGGCCCGGGAGCGAGGACTGAAGGAATTACCGGCTGGGGTGGCGCTGCGCTGGGGGCTCCCACACGCCGGGGGGGTCATAGGCGTCGAAGGTGCCGTGGAACTTGTGACGCCGGTCTCCGTGAGCCCTCCACACCGCTCCCAGGCTCTCGAATCCGGACAGGTAGCGCAGCGCCGACTCCGCCGGCTCGGCCATGGGCATGTCACCGCTCTCGTAGCGCTTCACGCCCTCCCGGGGATCCATCCAGAAGCCCTCGGAGGCCTCCTCGGTGAAGAGCCGCGGCGCTTGCCCCGCGGGGAGCGGCGCCAGGAAGAAGCGCGCCGTGAACCGGATGGGGCTCGAGGAAGGCGTGATGAAGTGCGAGAGGTAGTGGAAGGGCGCCAGGTCGAGATACCAGCTCTCGCCAGAGAGCAGGGCCGCGAAGGCCGTCTCGTCGGCCATGAGCCTCCGCCGCAGCTCCTCGACCCGCGAGAGCACGCCCGGATCCGTGACGCGAAGGGGCCGCCCCTCGCCGTCGGTGGCCGCGAGGATCCCCGTCTCCTCGAGCAGCTCCCGCGCCGCGGTGACCCAGAAGGCCAGCGGCGGAACCCCGTCGCGCTCCGGGAAGCATCGAGCGGCCTCGGACGCGTCCAGGCCCCGGCAGCGCCCGAAGGCGGACTGGGTTGCGTCGAATGCGTCCACCTTGCCCCCGGGGAAGGCATAGAAGCCGCCGAGGAAGCGCATGCTCCTCTGCCGGCGGATCAGGTAGGCCTCCACCGGGCAGGCCTGCCCCGGACGCACCAGCAGCACCGAGGAGGCGGGCCGGGGGTCGACGGGCGCCGCGCGGCGGGTCACGCCCGCCTCACGACGAGGCGGCGTCCGCCCGGCGCAGCCGGGCCAGCTGCGCCAGGAGCGCATCGGCCGAGATGGGCTTGGCGATCACCTGGTCCACGAAACGGCTGGCCTCGCTGGCAGTGACCCCCTCGCCCCACCCCGTGAGGAGAAAAACGGGGGTCTCGGGCGAACGCGCCTTCACCCCCTCCGCCACCAGCCAGCCGGTCATGCGCGGCATGCCGAGGTCGGTGATCACCACGTCGTGAGCGGCGGGATCGAAGATGGCCAGGGCCTCGTCGCCGCTGGACGCCGTGGTCACCGCATGCCCACCGGAGCGCATCATGTCCGACAGCACCGTGAGCAGGCGCTGGTCGTCGTCCACCAGCAGGACCCGGGCCGCCTGCCCCGGCCCGACCGGCTCCACCAGGGCCTCGGAGGGCGGGATGATCTGGAAGCGGCTCGCGTGCAGCCTGAGCCGCACCGTCGTTCCCTTGCCCTCAGCGCTCTCGATGCTGAGACTGCCCCCGTGACGCTCGACGATGTCGGCCACATCCGCAAGCCCCCGGCCCGGATGCCCGCCCGGAAGCCCGCCGAGCGAGCGGTCGGCCACCCGGCGCCGGATCTCCTCGGGCATCCCCACCCCCGTGTCGCTCACCTCCAGCACCACCCACCCGGACTCCTCGCTGGCAGCACGCACCCCCAGGGTGCCGCCGTACGGCATGGCGGTGACCGCGTTGAGAATGAGCTGCACCAGCGCGTCCCGGAGCTCGAAGCCATTGCCCTCCACCGGGGGGATGGCCTGCAGGTCCTGGGTGACCGCGATGACGACGCCGCTCCGCTCCGCCTCGTCGCGCCAGCGCGGGGCCGTCATCTCCAGCGCCTCGGCCACGACGCCCGGCAGCCCCACGGGGCCGAAGGCCACCTGCGGCTCGCGCGAGACGAACTCCTGGAACCGCCGCACCGACACCGAGGCCTCCACGGCCACGTCCCGGATCACCTTGAGCCGGCGGACGGCGGTCTCGCCCTGGACCTCCTTGAGCAGCAGCTCGGTGTAGGCCAGGATGGCCGCCAGCGAGTTGTTGAAGTTGTGGGCCAGGCCCCCCACCGTCTCCCCCAGCGTGCGCAGGTCGATGGTGCGGCCGAGCGGCGCCGGGGAGTCCTCGAGACGCCGCGTCAGCTCGCGCGCCCAGCTCCGCAGCGCCAGCACCGACCGGTCCATCTCGACCTTGGTCCGCGACATCTGGCGGGCGATGTCCCGGATCTCCTCGTGATCGGCGAAGAGGAGCGGGAAGGCGGGCGCCTCGGGAGCGTCCCGGGCGACCCATTGCGACACCCTGCGCCGGAGCTCCTCGAGCATGCCCCCGATCTCAGAGGTTCACGAGCTGGGCCACCCGCTCGCGATGGTGCGTCGCATCTCCGAACGTGAGCTCCGACCCCTTGGCCCGCTTGAAGTAGAGGTGCAGGTCATGCTCCCAGGTGAAACCGATGCCACCGTGGAGCTGGATGCCCGCGGCCGCCACCCGCCGGTAGGCGTCGGAGACATACGCCTTGGCCATGCTGACCCCGAGCGGCCCCTCCGGCACGCGCTCGTCCATGGCCCAGGCCGCGTAGTAGGTGATGGACTTGCTGTTCTCCACGTCCACCAGCATGTCGGCCGCCTTGTGCTTGACACCCTGGTAGGAGCCGATGGGCCGGCCGAAGGTCTGCCGGATCTTGGCGTACTCCACGGTCATCTCCAGCACCTTTTGGGCGCCGCCGCACATCTCGGCGCAGAGCGCCACCGTGGCCCGGTCCAGCACGCGAGCGAGCGGCTGCCAGCCGCCCCCCACCTCGCCCATGACGGCGTCCGCGCCGACGCTCACGCCCGTGAGCGTGACGTCGCAGAGCTTGCGCGTCTGATCCATGGTCGGCAGCAGCGTGACGGCGAGGCCCGGCGTTTCCCTGGGGAGCAGGAAGAGGGTGATGCCCTCCCCGGCCGGCGTCCCCGGCGAGGTGCGCGCCGCCACCACGATGGCCTCCGCGGTATGGGCGTCGTGCACGAAGAGCTTGGTGCCGGAGAGCAGGAATCGGCCGCCATCCCGTGAGGCGGCCAGCGCCACCCCCTCGGGCCCGAGCATGGCGCTGGGCTCCATCCACGCGAGCGTCGCCCGCGCCTCGCCCTCGGCGATCTTCGGGAGCCACTCCTTCTTCTGGGCGGCGGTGCCCGCCTCCAGGATGGCCAGCCCGCCGAGGACGACGGTGGAGAAGTAGGGACCGGGTACCACGGCCCGCCCCATCTCCTCCATGAGGACCACCAGGTCCACGAAGCCGAGCCCCATCCCGCCGAACTCCTCGGGATAGATCAGACCCAGCCACCCCTGCTCGGCCAGCCTGGCCCAGAGGGCGGGCTCCATGCCCTCGGGGGTCTCCATGAGCCGGCGCACCTTCTCCGACGGACACTCGTTCTCGAGGAACTTCCGTGCCGTGCTGCGCAGCAGGTCCTGCTCCTCGCTGAATCCGAAGTTCATGGCATTACCCCTTCGGGAGGCCGAGCACGCGCTCGCCCGTGATGTTCTTCTGGATCTCGGTGGTGCCGCCCTCGATGGAATTGGCCAGCGACCGGAGGAAGCTGTACTGCCAGAGCCCGCTCTCGACACTCCAGCGGCTGCCCCGCGTGAGCTGCGAGTACGGGCCCTGGATCTCCATGGCCACCGCCTGGAGACGCTGATGCGTGTCCACCCACATCAGCTTCCCGGTGGAGGCCTCGGGGCCCGGCACTTCCCCCTTGACGAGCCGGGTGATGGCGCGCGCCCCCGTGTACTTGAGCACTTCCGTGTGGATCCAGAGGTCCGCGATCTTCTGCCGGAGGATCGGGTCGTCCGTGGCCGGCCGGCCGGCCTTGCGCGAGCGGCGGGCCAGCTCGATGAGCCCGTCGAGCGCGATGCGCAGGCGCACCTGGAGCCCGAAGCCGAGCGCCAGCCGCTCGTACATGAGCGTGGTGAGGCCGACGGCCCAGCCATTGTTGAGGCCGCCGAGGATCTGCGACTCGTGCACGCGCACGCTGTCGAAGTAGACCTCGTTGAACTCGGGGTCCCCGGTGATCTGCCGGAGGGGCTTGACGGTGATCCCGGGCAGCTTCATGTCCAGCAGGAAGTAGGTGATCCCCTTGTGCCTGGGGGCGTCGGGGTCCGTGCGCGCCAGGAGCATCATCCAGTCGGCCAGGTGCGCGACCGAGGTCCAGACCTTCTGGCCGCTCACGACCCAGTGCTCGCCGTCCCTGACCGCGCGCGTCTGGAGCGCCGCCAGGTCGCTGCCGGCATTGGGTTCCGAGTAGCCCTGGCACCAGATCTCCTCGCAGGAGAGCATCTTCGCCGGATAGCGCTTCTTCTGCTCCTCGGTCCCGTAGGCGATGATCGTGGGCCCGGCCATGCCGATGGCCAGGATGTTGAGCACCGGCGGCGCCTTGACGAGGGCCATCTCCTCGTGGAGGATCAGCTCTTCCATGAAGGTGAGCCCGCGGCCCCCGTACGCCTTCGGCCACGTGAGGCCCATGAAGCCCGCGTCGTAGAGCTTCCGCTGCCACGACCTGAGGAAGGCGTAGCCCTCCGCGCGCGGAATGTCCGAGCCTGCCCGGACCTTCTCGACCCAGTCCCCGGGAAGGTTCGCCTTGAGCCAGGACCGGACCTCGTCCCGGAAGGACAGTTGCTCGGGGGTCAGCGCGAGATCCATACGCCCTCCTGCTCGGCGAGATGACTCGGAGCCTTGAGGCTGTGACTGAACGACGGTTCAGCGCCATCATACGAGGCGCCGCGAGACAGTGTCAAGTCGCCACCTTGCCGGTCAACGAGGCGGGTGCCGAGGGTTGACCAGTCGCGTATACTCGCTCCCACTGTATGCCGCCTGCGATCTCCCTGCTCCGCCTCCGGAGCCACCTCGAGGCGCTGTCGGCCTTCGGGCGCAGCCCCGAGGGCCAGGGCATCACCCGCTCCTGCTGGAGCCCCGCCCACGAGGAGGCCCGCGCCTGGCTCATCGCGCGGATGAAGGAAGCCGGCCTCACCACGTGGATCGACGAGGCCGGCAACACCTTTGGGCGGTGTGGCGAGGGGGGGCCGACGGTCATGACCGGGTCGCACATCGACACGGTTCCCCAGGGGGGGCCGCTCGACGGCGCGCTCGGGGTCCTGGCCGCGCTGGAGTGCCTGCGGACAATCCGTGAGGCCGGCATCCGGACGCGGCGGCCGCTGACTCTCGCCGCCTGGAGCGACGAGGAGGGGCGCTACCTGGGCCTCTTCGGCTCCCGGGCCTTCGCCGGCCGGCTCGATGCGCGGAAGATCCCCCGCCTCCGGTCTGCAGACGGCGACAGCCTCGTGGACGCCATGACGCGGGCGGGCTTCGACCCGCTGGAGGCCCCCAGGGCCCGCTGCGATCCCCGGATGCTCCACGCCTACCTGGAGCTGCACATCGAGCAGGGGCCACATCTCGAAGCCGCGCGGATCCCCATCGGCGTGGTCGAGGGCATCGTGGGGATCAGGCGGAGCTGGGTCGTGTTCACGGGGCAACCCGACCACGCCGGGACGACGCCCATGGCGCGGCGGCGGGACGCCTTCCTCGGCGCCGCCGAGTACGCGCTCGCGGCGCGGACGCTCGTCGTGACGCGGGGTAGCGGCATGAGCGTGACCAACTTCGGGCGGATCGAGCTGGCCCCGGGCGTGGCCAACATCGTCCCGGCGAGGGCGCGTCTCCTGCACGAGATGCGCGAGCTCGACCCGAGGGTCCTGGCCCGCCTCGAGCGCGGGTGCGCCGCCCTCGCCCGCCAGGTCGCGAAGCGGCGAGGGCTCCGGGTCAAGACCGAGCCCGCCTCGCGGAGCGAGCCTGTCCGCTGCGCGCCCCGCGTGATGGCGGCCGTGGAGCAGGCGGCAGCGGAGCTCGGCCTCAAGCACCGCCGCATGCCCTCCGGCGCGGGACACGACGCGCAGATGCTGGCGTCCGTCACGGACTCCGGCATGCTCTTCATCCCCTCGCGCGGCGGGCGGAGCCACCGGCCGGACGAGGCGAGCGACTGGAAGGCCATCGAGCGGGGCACCAATGTCCTGCTGGGCGCGCTCCTGCGCCTGGCGGGCTGAGCGGTCCCACATGGCCGCGGGGATCATGGAATGGGCCTTTTGAGGGAGAGGGGGTCCCAGGAGCTAGGACCAGGCCATGTGAATCATTCCACTTGGTTTTCTTGCACCAATCCAGTAGACTTCGACGGAACGTCACGGGACAGCTTGAAGAGGATCGCGTGTCGACGATACTGCATCTGCTGCTGGCGCTCGCGCTGACGGTGTTTCTCGGATTCCAGGCGGGCGCGCTGGTCTTTGTCCTTCGCTCCAGACAGGCCCGCACCGCCGGGCGATCTGCGCGACGCACCGAGCTTCTGTGGACCCTGATCCCCGTGATGGTTGTCCTCTTCCTGGCGGCCCGGAGCTGGATCGCGGTGTTCGAGGTGGGGCGCCCGGCGCTCGCCTCGTCCATCGTCCACGCGGAGCGTCCGGCCTCCGACATCTCGACCCCTCACCGGCAAGGAAGCCCATGAGCGAGCGTCCCCGGAACCCCTTCCGACTGGAAACCGCGATCCTGCTCCTGGCCGTCCTGACGCTGACCGCCGCCTGCGGCTGGAGCGGCTGGGACACGAAGATGACCACCGTCATCCCCAAGTCGGACTTCGGGAAGATGACCCACGGCATCTTCATGCTGATCGGGTGGTGGACGTTCTGGATCTTCATCCTCGTGGAAGGGGTGCTGCTCTTCGCCGTGTGGCGTTTCCGCGAGCGGCCCGGGGCGCCGATCCCGAAGCAGATCCACGGGCACACGCCGCTCGAGATCTCGTGGACGGTGGCCTTCGCCGTGATCCTGCTCATCATCGGCATTCCGACCATCCGCGTGATCTTCAAGACCCAGGAGGCGCCGGCCGCCACGGCCCTCCGCGTGGACGTCAGCGGCCGGCAGTGGTGGTGGGAATTCCGCTACCCGGCGCTCAATGTCACCACCGCGAACGAGGCCCACATTCCCGTGGGCCAGACCATCGCCTTCCACCTCAACGGGCCGGACGTCATCCACTCCTTCTGGATTCCCCAGCTCGGCGGCAAGCGCGACGTGATCCCGGGCCGGATCAACCGCCTCGTGCTCGCGCCGGACACGCCGGGCGAGTACATCGGGCAGTGCGCCGAGTACTGCGGCGCCTCCCATGCCAACATGCGCTTCCGCGTGATCGTCCACTCGAAGGAGGAGTTCGAGCGGTGGGTGGCGCAGCAGCAGGCGCCGGCGGCGGAGCCCAAGGAGGCGCTGGCGCAGAGGGGCAAGGAGATCTTCGGCCAGTCCGCCTGCGTGGGCTGCCACACCATCGCCGGAACCTCCACCGGCGCGCTGGGGCCGAACCTCACGCACTTCGGCAGCCGCAAGACCTTCGCGGGCGGCATGATGCCGAGCACGCCCGAGAACCTCGTCAAGTGGATCGAGAACCCCGGCCACATGAAGCCGGGGGCGCTCATGCCCGACCTGGGCCTCAAGGGCGAGCAGTCCCAGGCCCTGACCGCGTACCTTCTGAGCCTCAAGTAGAGGAGCCCCATGGCGATACATGCGGCCTTCATGCCCGCCGAGGCCCTGGCGGCCCCCCGCGGCCTCTGGTCCTGGCTGACCACCGTGGACCACAAGCGCATCGGCATCCTGTACGGGACCAGCGCCTTCGTCTTCTTCCTGGTGGGGGGGATCGAGGCCCTGATCATGCGGCTGCAGCTCGCCGCGCCCGACAATACCCTGGTGGGGGCACAGCGGTTCAACGAGCTGTTCACGATGCACGGCACGACGATGGTGTTCCTGGCGATCATGCCGATGAGCGCCGCCTTCTTCAACTACATGATCCCGCTCATGATCGGCGCACGGGACGTGGCCTTCCCCCGGCTCAACGCCCTGTCATACTGGGTCTTCCTTTCCGGCGCCCTCTTCCTGCACGCGAGCTTCCTGGTGGGGACGGCGCCGGACGGCGGGTGGTTCGGCTACGTGACGCTCACCTCGAAGCAGTTCTCTCCCGGCCAGAGCATCGACTTCTGGGTGCTGGGGCTGCAGATCCTGGGCGTCTCCTCCCTCATGGCGGGCTTCAACTTCATCGTGACCATCGTCAACATGCGGGCGCCGGGCATGACCCTCATGCGGATGCCCGTGTTCGTCTGGATGAGCCTCGTCGTGCAGTTCCTGGTGGTCCTGGCCTTCCCGGCCATCACCGTGGCCCTCATCCTCCTCATGTTCGACCGGTTCTTCGGGACCCTCTTCTACGCGCCGGCGGCCGGCGGGGACCCCCTGCTCTGGCAGCACCTCTTCTGGCTCTTCGGGCACCCGGAGGTCTACATCCTGATCCTGCCGGCCATGGGCATCGTCTCCGAGGTGCTCCCGACCTTCGCCCGGAAGCCGCTCTTCGGGGCCCCCGTGGTGATCTACTCCGGGATCATGATCGGCTTCTTCGGCTTCGGCGTCTGGAGCCACCACATGTTCTCGGTGGGCATGGGGCCGGTGGCGGACTCGGCCTTCTCCATCGCCACCATGCTCATCGCCGTCCCCACGGGGGTGAAGATCTTCAACTGGATCGGCACGCTCTGGGCCGGCGCCATCCGGTTCACCGCGGCGCTCTACTTCTCCCTCGGCTTCATCGCCATGTTCGTCATGGGGGGCCTCTCCGGCGTCATGCACGCCTCGCCCCCGGTGGATCTCCAGCAGACGGACACCTACTTCGTGGTCGCCCACTTCCACTACGTGCTCTTCGGCGGGTCCATCTTCGGGCTCTTCTCGGGCGCGTACTACTGGTGGCCCAAGCTCACCGGCCGGCTGCTCGACGAGCGCCTGGGGATGCTGCACTTCTGGCTCATGCTGATCGGGTTCAACGTGACCTTCTTCCCCATGCACTACCTCGGCCTCATCGGCATGCCGCGGCGCATCTACACCTACGCCCCGGACCTCGGGTGGAACTTCTGGAACCTGGTGTCCAC
>JACPIQ010000119.1 GCA_016188005.1 Candidatus Rokuibacteriota bacterium
TGACCACCTCCTGGCGAGGAAGTAACCACGGCCCAGCTTGGCCGCCGGGCCCCGGGTGGCGGAAAGGTTTTGAGAAACCCCTGGGGGAAAGGTTCTGAGAATCAGCCTGCTACGTGGGGGAATGCTTCTGGGAAATCACACGGCGGCACGCTCTCGGGCGGCGAACAGCAGATGCTGGACATCGCCCGCGCGCTCATGTCGGCTCCGCGGCTGCTGCTCCTGAGCATAGCCGTCACTAACGGGGTCCGCGGGGTGGGGCCGGCGGGCGGCCGACGCCGGGCGTGGCGTGGATCGCGCCAAGTTCGGGCGTGCGGTGGCGCCGGCTGAAGGCCAGGTGCGTCGACGTGATGGGACGCTCAGCCCAGCGTGTGCAGGAAGGTCGAGACCCTGACGATTCCAGTCCGGCCGAATCGCCTGAGCTTCAGGAGGTGACGGTCACCGGTCACGATGAGGTCGGCGGCCCCTTCCCCGGCGCACTCGAGGATCCGGTTATCGGGCGGATCGCGGGCAATCTCCAGATGCGGTGTCGTCTTGACCACCTCGGCTACCCGTGCGATGGCCTTGACCGCCCGAGCAGTCGGCGCGTTGTCCCAGCCGAACTTGCTGCGGAGCCTCCCCGCGAGCTCGGTGAGGATGGCGACCGAAGTGACGAGCCGGAACTCGCGCGCGAGCGCACGGCGGCATGCCTCCTCGCTCAGGCTCCCGGGAACGACCAGGGCGGAGACGAATACATTGGTGTCGAACACCACCCGCACTCATCGGCCCTCGAAGACCAGGCGCTCGACATCGCGCTCGGTCAGGATGCCGCGCTCGCGAGCCTTGCGCCGGCCGTAGCGCTGGAGCGCCCGGAACACCTCCTCGTCCTGGCTCTGGCGATAGAGCGCGAACATCTCCCGGAACAGCTGGCTCCGGTTCTTGGCGGTCGCCCGGGCAAGCCGGTCGTACTCGTTCGCAAGCTGTGGAGGAATCGAGATCGTGACTGCGACGCGGCTGCGTGCCATTGCGCTCACCCTCCTTACGGGTATGACCAGATCATACCCGCTCGGCGCTCGCCCTGGCAAACGCCAACCGCGTGCCACTGACGGGCGTCGCGCCTCGCCGCAGCCGCATCGCGAGGGCGGCGATCTCCGCGCTCGGCAGCTCCGCGGTGGCGAACACGGCCGCCACGGCCTTCGGATCGTCCGGCGTCCTCGTGGTCACCTTCAGCATGCCGAGAGACGAGGCGGACAGGCGATGACTTAAGTCACAGGCGCAGGTGAGCCCGGCTGTGACGACGGAGACTCGACCGAGGGGATGTGCTCTGCCGAGCCTCGACCGTGACGGGCGAGAGACCGGGAGACGGCCAGCGCCACCAGCCATCTCCCCGCCCCGGCCGCGTCGCCGCCCTACTTGCTGAGGAGGGCCATCGCTTCCCGCGCCTTCGTGGCCGCGGTTGCCACATCACCCTTCTTGCACGCTGCCTGGGCCTGGCGGACCAGGGCGGCAGCATTCTTCACCCGTGGCGCCTGGATGTCCTGCTGGCCGCGTGGAGCCTGGACCTCCTGACTCCGCGGCGCCTGGACGTCCTGACTCCGAGGGGCTTGGATGTCCTGTTGACTGCGGGGGGCCTGGACCTCCTGGCTTCGGGGCGCCTGGACGTCCTGCTGGCCGCGAGGCGCCTGGATCTCTTGAGATTTGGCGCCCGCCTGGGCGCGTGGGGCCTGGATGTCCTGCTGGACTCTGGCCGCCCGGGGATTCTTCTTCAGGGAGGCCTGGGCGCTCTTGAGCGCAGCGGTGGCCTTCGCCACCTCCGGCGGGCATTGCTCGGCAGCGCGAGCCGCGGGGACAGTGACGAACGTGACGAGCGCGAGACTCAAGGATGCGGCGACAAGTCGTTTCATGGGACGTCTCCTCTCTTCATCCGTTGCGGCATCTTCGGATCGGACCATCAGTAACATCACGCAAGCGGCGTACCGCACCGGCCAGAACCAAGCATCCGCGCAAAATCGAATACTTCGAGATGGCGGCGCATGCGCACCTGGCGCACCGTTGTCCCGAGCGGGGCGCCGGCGCCCCACGGCTCTCCCTGCGGTCCCTGGGGGATGCGATCATGGCCGCCCTGCCGTGGATCGTGGTCCCTGGCATCTCTGTCAGAACACCGGCGTCGGGACGGTCCCCCAGCCGCTTCCCGGCGGCGTGTCCCGGATCGCCAGGACCTCCCCGGTGTGCAGGTGCACGTCAATGAAGAAGAGTGGCCGCCTCGTGACGGCGATCCTGAAGTCGTCCACCGGCGAGGCGAGAGTCCGGCCGCGCGCGGACACGTCGACGAAGATGACCCGGCGCTTGAGCGTGGGGCTCTCGTGCATGGCGAACCCGTGGCCCGTGGCACCCGGATGGCCATGCCCTTCCACGAGATGCGCCACGGGATGGAGCACGAAGTCCGTGATCATGGGAATCGTGGCGTGCCGCGCGAACAGCTTCCACGCTTCCCCGGTGTCCGCGATCATGCCCTGCATCGTGTAGTCGATCGGGACGAAGTACGCGAGGACGCGGCCCGGCTGATCGCGCGAGCCGGCGAGCTTCGCGGCGACGGCAGGCTCCTTGAGCACCTCGGGCAGGACCTCCCGGGCGGCCGTCAGGTCCTCGGGCGTGACGGCGATGACGTCCACCGGCCCGACGGACCCCAGCGGCAGATGACGGACGGTATAGGCGCGCGCCCCGAAGCCGGCACCGACACCGATCACGAGCAGGGCCACGAGGATCGCGAGCCCCCGGCCGACCGTGAGGTGCCGCGGGGACGCGGGCCGCGGCGGCCGGCTCCCCGCCAGGCGCGGGAAGAACATCCCCGTCCGCTCCATGAAGGCGCGGTAGCCGTCGCCGAAGCGGGCGAGCATGCGCCGCTCCTCGTCCCTCGCGAGCAGGTAGTAGAGGAACAGCATGACGGCGAGGAGCACGAGCGTGAGGAACCGCGGCCACAGGATGGCGAGGCCGAACCCCGACACGGCGAGGGCGAGGTACTGCGGGTGGCGGATCACCGCGTAGAGGCCCCGTGTCGCGGGCCCCGTCCGGAGGAGCTTGCCCGCGTAGACCTGCACGGCGCAGGCGAAGAAGACGGCGGCGCCCACCATGAACGCCACGGACCCGACCACCCGGATGGCGCTCAAGGCCGGATCCGGTGAGATGACCATGTGGGGGAGGAAGAACGCGGTGAGCCAGCGTGTTGCCGGGGAGCGATCGAGCGCCAGGAGGACCGGGTTGAAGACCGCGTAGAAGAAGAGCGCGAACGGGCTGATCATGATCACGATCTCGAGGGCGACGACAAAGGAAAGGACGATCGCGCCCCGTGCCGCGAGGCGCCGGCCCGCACCCGCGTCCGCCCGCTGATCCCTGCCCTGAGCCTGTTCCGTGGGGATGGTCGCCTTCATTGCCACCTCCTTGGAGTGAGAGGGCGAGAGCCCAGCGGCAGTGCCGATGGCACGCCGGCACGCCACCTGGCCGCGTTCGGTGCCCAGTCGGGTGGCGCTCGTCTCTCCACCAGCGATCATGGCGGAGGCCGAGGCAGGCAGGCGATGACTTAAGTCACAGGCGCAGGAATAGGGGCTGACGGCTCCCCGAGGGCGAGCCTGGCGAGCCGAGCGGGATCGCGGAGCACCACCCGGCCGCGTTTCCGTATGATGGCGCCGCTTTGCTCCAGCTGGAGGAAGGCCCGGGCGATCAGCTCGCGCACCGTGCCGAGCCTCGCGGCCAGCTGAGCATGAGTCAGCGTGAGCTCGATCTCGGTCCCCGTGCTTCCCGATCGTCGAGGAACGGCATCGAGGTAGCGGGCCAGGCGCTCGGGGATGGGCCGGAACGCCAAGTCGCTCACCATCTCGGCAAAGTGGCGCAGCCGCCGCGCAAGCGTCTCCAGGATCGCAAGGGCAACACGAGGATGCCGTCGGCAGAGATCGAGGAGGTCGGCGCGCCGGAGAAAGAGGGCGCGCGTTGGCTCCGTGGCGACCGCCGAGGCGATGTACCCCCCGCGGTCGAACAGTGGCCCCTCACCGAGCGTCGCCCCGGGCCCTTCGGTGTGGAACACCTGTTCGCGGCCGCGCAGCGAGACCTGCCGCACCTCGACGGCGCCCTCGGCGATGATGAAGAGACCGTGGCAGGGCTCGCCCTCCTCGAAGAGGGCGGTATCGAGGCGGAACGTTCGGGCGGCGCATCGGGTCGCGAGCTGGCGTAGCTCTCCCGCACCCAGGGAGGCGAAGTACGGGACCCGCGCCAGGAGGTCGGTGTCGCCAGCTGGTGATCCGGCGGGGCGCGCCGGGCGCCGGCGCCGACGGGGTCCGCGGGAGACGGGCCGTGACACGGGGGGGTCTCCGGGTCAGAGGCGGACGCCGACCGGCCTATCCGCCCAGCTCGAGAAGAAGCCGGCGGGCCTCCCTGAGCTGCTCGGCCTCCAGGCCCTCGGCGCGGATGAGGGCGCGGCGGATCGACGAGGCGGCCTCTGTGTTCCGTCCCAGCCGGCGCAGCGTCATCCCCAGGTGGTAGTGGAATAGCGGATTGGCGCCTCCCAGCTCCACGGCCTCCTGCAGGGCCTGCAACGCCTGGGGATATTCGCCCCGCTGGTAGCGCACGAATCCCACGGTGTGCAGGAGCGGCGGCCTGAGGCTCTTCCGCGTCGGTGCCGGTCCGCGGTCGGCCAGGGCCGCCGCCCGCTGCGAAAGCTGGAGGGCCTCGTCCAGGCCGCGGCCGTGTACGGCCAGGCGCCAGGCGACGTTGTTCATGGCCAGGGGGCTGTCCGGCATGAGCGCGAGCGCCCGGCGGTAGGCGTCGAGGGCGCGCTCGGCGTCGCCGGTGCGCTCGAGGACGTTGCCGAGCGCCAGGTGAGCCGACCCCAGCTTGGGATCGAGGGCCACCGCGGCTTCCAGCGACTGGCGGGCGCCGGCGAGGTCGCCGCGCTTGAGGAGGACAGTTCCGAGGACGAAGCGCGCGGCCGCGCTCTTGGGCTGGGCGGTGACCACGGAGCGGGCCTGAGTGATCCCGTCCTCCAGGCGGCCCATCTCGCCGTAGAGGGCGGCGAGCCGGACGCGAGCGTTGTGACGCTGGGGGGTCGCCCGCAGCACCTGCTCGAGCTGGGTCGCCGCCGACTCCCGGTTGCCGCGCTCCTCGAAGTAGTCGGCGAGGAGGAGCCGGGCCCCAAGGTGCTCGGGGTTGAGCTTGGTCACCATCTGGAGCTGCTCGGCCGCCTCGTCGAGACGGCCCTCCATCCGCCGCAACAGGGCGAGATGCTGATAGGCTCCCGCGAAGCCCGAGCTCGCGTCGAGGACCCGCTTGAGCTCGGCTTCGCCCTCCTTGAAGCGCCGGGCTCCGAGATAGGCGGTGGCCAGGGAGAAACGCAGTGGCACGTTGGTCGGGTCACGGGCGAGCGCCGCCGTGAGGTCCTGGATGCGCGTGGCCACCGCCGCCTCGCTGCCGCCCGCGCTGGTCACGAGGGCCAGCTCCAGCCGGGCCTCGGCCAGGCGGGGCTCGAGGCGGAGGGCCTCCTCGTAGCTCTGCCGGGCGCCCGCAGCGTCGCCCTGGAGAAAACGTGCCCGGCCGAGGTGATAGTGGTTGTTGGCCAGGCGCGGATTCGCTGCGTTGACCCGCTCGAAGTGCGCGATGGCGTCGCGCACCTCACCGCGCTGGAGATGCGCCACGCCGAGGAGCGTGCGGGCGGCGAGCAGGTCTGGCCGGGCCTCCACCAGCTGGACGAGCCCCTTCACCGCCTCATTCACCCAGCCCCGGGCGAGATTGAGGCCGGCGAGCTGGAGCGCGAGGTCGGGGTGACCGGGATTGGCACGCACCGCGGCCTCGAGGACGGTGCCGGCCCGATCGTAGCGCCCCTGCTTCACGAAGAGGCGGCCGGCCACCGTGGCCGAGGCGACGTGCCCGGGATCCTTGTCGAGGATGTGCTGGAGGTGCGGCATGGCCTCGGTCTCCTTGCGCTGGCTGAGAAGCACCCGCGCGAGGTTGAACCGGGCGGGAACATGGTGCTCCGAGAGCGTGAGCGCGCGCCGGTACTCCGCCTCCGCGCGAGCCGCGTCGCCCCGGCGTGAGTAGAGGCCGCCGGCCAGCGTCGGCCATTGCGGCTGGGTCGGGTCGCGCCTGGCGAGGTCGGCGACGAGGGCGAGGGCCTCGTCGATGCGACCGTGCTCCACCAGCACGGCCACCTTGGCGTTCACGGAAGGCTCGTGCCGCGGGTTCTGCGCCATGGCGCGGTCGAAGGCCCGGAGCGCGTCGGCGGGCCGGTTCTGGAGGGTCAGCAGCTGGCCGAGGGTGAGATGTAGCCCGGGATCCTTGGGCTGGAGCTCGATCGCCTTGCCGTACATCTCCGTGGCCTTCGCGAGATCCTTCCGGGCGGCGAAGATCTGGCCGAGAACGGCGTAGGCGTCGTGTTCGCCGGGCGCCATCTGACGAGCCGTCTCCGCCGCCCGCTGGGCCTCGTCGAGCCTGTCGAGCAGCCGGAGCGCCCGGGCGCGCTGAAGATGGTAGTCCGGCGTGCGCTCCAGGGTGCGGGCAACCTGCCCCAGCTCGGCCAGGGCCTCTCGGGGCTTGCCCGCGTGTATATAGGCGGAGGCGAGGCCATAATGTGTCGCGGGGTGCTCGGGCATCTCGCTGGCCACGCGCTGGAAGGCCTCCACCGCCCGCTCGGGTTTCTTCTCGCCGAGGCTCGCGTAGCCGAACCAGTACCGCGCGGGGGTGAGGGTGGGGAACTGGCGCACGAGCCGCCCCAGCACCTCGGCGGCGCGGCCATAGCGTCCCGTGCGCACGTAGGTCTCGCCCAGGACCAGCTCGAAGCGGGGCGACCATCCCGCCTCGGGCAGGGCCTCCAGCTCGGCCAGCGCCTCGGCTTCCCGATCCTGGATGGCGCGGAGGGTGTACAGCGCGAGCCGGACGCTCGCGCTGTCAGGCTGGAGCGCGCGGGCCCGCAGCAGCATTGTCTCCGTCTCGTCCAGCCGCCGCTCCAGGAGGAGAAGCGCCCCGATGCCGAGGAGGGCGTCCACGTTGTCGGGCTGCAGGGCCAGCGCAGCTTCATAGGACCTCCGCCCTGCCTGGACATCGCCCTGGCGCGTGAGGGCGTCGCCGAGCGCCTGGTGGATCTCGGCGGCCTCCGGCGCTCGGGCCACCGCGTCCCGGAGCATCGGCACGGCGGTCCCGAGGTCCCCCGTCCCCGCTGCCGCCGCCCCGATGAGGAACAATGCGTGGGGACTGCCAGGCTCACGCTCCTGGATCAGCTCCCCCTGGGCGCGGGCCTCGGGCCAGAACTCGAGGGCCAGGTACGAGCGGGCGAGAAGGAGCCGCGTGGGGGTGGAGGCCGGGTCGACCTCCACTGCCCGGCGCAGCTCGCGCGCGGCGTCCGCGTACCACGCCTTGGCGAGATACGCCTGACCCAGAGCGCGCAACGCGCGGACCTCGCGCTGGTCGAAGCGAAGGGCGTTGCGCAGCTCGATGACCGCCTCGTTGAGCTTGCCCTCGGAGAGGAAGCGGGTGCCCCGCTCGAGGTGGTACTGCCTGAGCCTCTCGGGATCGCGAGCGCAGCCGGCCTCGCCCAGCGCGAGGCCCCCGAGGACCAGCAAGACACACAGGAGAGCTCCCTTGCTCAGGCGCATGATCGTGAGGTGTGCAGAGGGCATGCCAACCGCCTCGCGCATCCCCTGAAGGGCATGCGAGCCGCCTCAGCGTCGGAAAAGCTGACAGCAAGGGATGCGCGGTGCCACAGAGCTTGCCCATTGATGCATGGCATGCGGCAGGCATCACGCAAGAATTTCCGAAATCCCCGTCGCATTCGTCGGCGAAGGGGACGGAGCCCATCGGCGCTTCCCATTCCGGGGGGTGCGACCTCCCGGAAACGTCAGCTCCTCTTGCCGACGCCGGCTGCCTCCGCCCCTGTCAGTCCTGGAACACATCGAAAGACTGGATGATTCGTGGATGGCACAGATAGTGCTCATCTCGATCTGCGGGCATTGATCTGCACCATGAGGAGGCACGCATGCCGAGTCACATCAGGGCGCGAGGAGCGATAACTGCCGTCGGCCTGTCCATCGCGCTGGCCATCGGGCTCGCGCCGAGCCAGGCCGACGCCATCTCGGTGGAGTGGAACCTGGCCAGTCCGTCGGGGACCAGCTGCTGCGCCGACAGCAACGGCGACGGGAATATCCGGACCTTCACGGCGAGCGGAAACACCGTCAAGGTGATGAGCTTCGGCAAGACGGGCGGCAGCAGCAACACCGAGCTCCGGACGGCGGAGCTGGGCCAGTATTCCGGTGGGCTCGGTGTCACCGACCAGGACGAGGGGAGCGGCGGCAGCAACAGTCACACCGTGGACAACCGCAACCGGCTCAACTTCGTCGTCTTCCTCTTCGACAAGCCGATGGACGCCGAGAGCATGACGATGAACCTCTTCCACAACCAGGGGAGCAATCCAGACCACGATGGCGACATCTCCGCCTGGGCCGGCAACTATGCGGACGCTGGCGCCGGCGACCACAGCGCCCTCGCAGTGTCCCTCCGGGACAATCTTGCCGCCAACAGCAACAACACAGACGTGGCCCGGCTCGACTCCCTGTTTGGCGGCAGCCACCAGAGCTTCTCCTTCACGGCGGTCAATTCCCCGAGCAACCCCTACGCGGTGAACCTCGGCTCTCTCAGCAATGGCGGGAACGTGCTGATCATCGCCGCCGACGTGGACCCTGGCGCTTCGGGCCATGACAGCGTCTTCGACTACTTCAAGATCAAGTCGATCACGGCGAGTCAGCAGCAGCCGCGAGTTCCGGGGCCGGCTCCCGCCCTGCTCCTCGGGGCTGGCCTCGCGGGGGTCGGCCTGCTGTCCGCCCGCCGAGCCCGGCGTCGCCCGGCGAGCTGACCCAGGCCTCCGCGAGCCTGCCGCCTCTGGGGCAGCTGGCCCGCCCGCTCGCGGCGTGTGGGGGAGCGGTCCGCAGGTGAGGTCCGTGGACCTGGTGGCGCGGCGCCGGGAGTTGCTCCAGGCGGGGGGCGGCCCGGGTTGACGCGCCGGCGAGGTCTCGCCGGGGGACCCCGCCGGGGCCGGGAGCCTACCGGAACGCGGCGGCGTGGCGGCGGGCCCACGCCTCGAAGGTGCCCGCCTTGCGCCCCAGCCCCTTCTCCATCGTCTCGACCCCGAACACCCCATCCGCCTTGTTGGCCTTCATGAAGGCGAGGAGGTCGAGCACCGCGTCGACATACGCCTCCGGCATGCCCGACTGGCGCAGACTGTCGCGCGCCGCCTCGGGCGGCACATCCACGAATCTCACCGGACGTCCAAGGACCCGGGAGAGTATGGCCGCGTACTGGGCCGCGCTCAGTGACTCCGGGCCGGTCAGCGTGTACGCCTTCCCCTCGTGACCGGGCTGGGTGAGCGCCTTGACGGCCATCGCGCCGATGTCCGCCGGGTCGATGGCCGCCCACTTCCCGTCCCCGGTGGGCTGGTAGGTTGGTCTGGTGCAATGAAGAGGTAGCACCAGGTCGTCCCGCGCGTCAAGCTCAGCCTCGGGCCGGGTCACCGCGCAGCTGGCCGAGGATCTCAGGCGCGACAAGGAGAGGCTGGCGAGCGATCGCGACCGAAGGATCGCCGCGGCCAGGCGAGGAGCGTCCTGGCTAGCGCGGCTCACGTTCGACCTTGACCTTGGTGATCTTGGGGCCCTCCATGTCAACCACGGTCCAGCGATAGCCGCCGCCCGCGACGGACGCGCCGGGCTTCGGGATGGCGCCAAGGCGGTGGATGAGGAACCCGGCGACGGTCTGGTAGTCGGAAGACTCCTCGACGGGGAGGGCGAGCTGCGCGCGCACGTCACGGGTGGGCGCGAAGCCGTCCAGGATGTAGGACCCGTCCGGCATACGACGGGCGAAGGGAGGCGCCCCGGCCTCACCCTCCTCGCGGATCTCCCCGACGATCTCCTCGATCACGTCTTCGAGCGTCACGAGGCCCACGACGCCGCCATACTCGTCGACGACGAGGGCGAGGCTCTGGTGGTGCCGCTGGAACTCCCGGAGGAGGAAGCTGATGCGGGCGGTCTCCGGGATGAAGAGCGGCGGACGAAGGAGGTCCGGCAACGAGAAGGGCGCGCCCTGGGCGGCCGCGCGGAGGAGGTCCTTGATGACGATGATGCCGACCGGCTGTTCGACCGAGTCACGGTAGACGGGGATCCTGGAGTGGCCGATCGCCACGGCTCGCTGGAGCACCTCCTCGGCCGGCGTGGCCATGTCGAGCCCCTGGATGTGGGGCCGGGGCGTCATGATCTCGCGCACGGTCGTGTCGGCAAACTCGAAGACGTTGTGGACGAGCTCCTCCTCGAGCTTCTCGAAGATGCCCTTCGCGGCACCCTGCCGGACGAGGTAGCGTACCTCCTCCTCCGAGATGAACGGCGACTCCTTGGCCGAGCTCTGCCCGAGCACACGCAGGACCGCGTTCGTGGACGCGGTGAGCGCGCGGACCACGGCAGAGGAGACACGGTTCAACCAGACGATGGCGGGAGCGACCAGGCAGGCGATACGTTCCGGATTCCTGAGAGCGACCGCCTTGGGCGCGAGCTCGCCGATCACGAGGGAGACATACGTGATGAGGAGGACGACGACCCCGAGCGCGACCGGCTCGGCCCACTCAGTGGCCCCCGGCAGGCCGAGGCCCGCGAGCCAGGGGGTGAGTGCCTCGATCGCTGTCGCGCCGCCCACGGCCGACGCGAGGGTTCCCACCGCGGTGATCGCGATCTGGATCGTCGCGAGGAACGCCTCGGGGCGCTCCTTGAGGCTCATGGCCTTCGCAGCGCCCGTCGCGGCCTCCTGGCGGAGCTGGGCCAGGCGGCTGATGCGTGAGGAGACGAGCGCGATCTCGGAGCCCGCGAAGAACCCGTTGGCGAGGATGGCAACGCCAATCAGGACCAGCTCGAGCCAGATGGTCTCCATGGGGCAGTCCTCTTGTTGAACTTGACGAGGCCGTAGCGAAGCCGGGACCGAGCAGCCACGGCCTCACAGCTGCGGGCCGGCTGGCTCACGCGTCGGGAGCCGGCGTTCAGGGGTGGGAGTGTCCCGGGAGCCCGTCGTGCTCGTGCTCGGAGATCCGATGGTGGCCTTCACCCCCTTCTTCGGCGGGGTCCACATGCACGATGACGGATCCGAGGTGAGGCAGGTGGTGAAGGAGCTCGTGGCGCACGTCCTTGGCGATGGCGTGGGCCTCCGCGAGAGACGGCCCGCGGGCGACGGTGATGTTCACCTCGGCGTGGAGACGATGGCCGATCCAGCGGGCGCGGATGTCGGTCACGTCCTCGACCTGGCGGACGTGGCGGGCGCCGTGGGCGATCGCCTCGAGGATCCCGGGCTCGACGCCATCGAGCATCCGGACGAGGATCATGCGCCCCGACTGGCCCACCAGCCAGAGGATCGCGGCGGAGATGGCGAGGCCCGCGAGCGCATCCGCGCGCGGAAACCCGGCCCAGACGCCGACGGCGCCGCCCAGGACGGCGAGGCTCGTCAGCCCGTCGGCCCGGGCGTGGTAGCCGTCGGCCACCAGCGCGGCGCTCCCGATCTGGCGGCCGATGCGGATGCGGAAGACGGCCACCGCCTCATTGCCCAGAAAGCCCACCACGGACGCGACCATGACGGCCCAGAGCACCTCGATCCGCTGGGGTTGCAGGAGGCGTGCGACCGACTCCCAGGCCGCCGCGATGGCACTGGCGAGAATCGTGGCGACGATGGCGATGCCGGCCAGGTCCTCGACACGGCCGAGCCCGTACGGGAAGCGGCGGGTCGGCTGACGCCGAGCGAGGGTGAACGCGATCGCGAGCGGGATGGCGGTCGCCGCGTCGGCGACATTGTGGATGGTGTCGGCGAGGAGCGCGATGCTCCCCGAGACCGCGACGACCGCGGCCTGGAGGAGCGCGGTGAGCAGGAGACCGATGAAGGACCACTTCACCGCCCAGAGCCCGCGGTCCGTCGATGCGCTGGTGGGATCGATCGGGCCGTGGACGTGCCCGCGTGTCGGGGCTCCCGTGCTCCCGGGCCCGCCGTGGTGCTCCCCGTCGTTCCTGTCGGGGTGGCTCATGCGCTCCGCTCGGTCAGGAGTCATGCTACCCGACAACGACGGCACTCGGCGAGCCATTCGGGAGACATGCCGTTGCACCGTCCAGACGCCGTTCCGGGAGGTTCTCGCCTGACCCTCCCGCGCGGACCTCGCAGTCCTGCGGCAGCGAGGACTCGGCTTCCTCTACAGGCGGTCAGCCCTCGGCCTGTGTTGGGAACTGCCGGCAGGGGAGCGAGCTACCAGAGTCCATTCACGGCCCGGGCGAGCCGGCGATCATCCAGGTGGGCGTATCGCTGTGTGCTTCTGACGTCGCGGTGGCCCAGCGCGCGGCTGACGAGCACGAGGTCCTTCGTGGCACGATAGAGCAGCGTCCCGAAGGTATGGCGCAGCGAATGGATCGACAGCGCTCTCCGGATGCGAGCGCGACGGTCACACGGGCACGGCGATTCGCAGGCGCTCCGTGATCGGGCGGCGAAGCGGGGTCGCTCGCTCCTCCGGAATGGGTTGTCGGCACTTTCGCAGGACCGTGATGTGTCCACGGATGGCATCCGTGGCGCGCGCCCGCGCTTCCTCGAGGGTATCGCCCTCCGTGATGACCCCGGGCAGCATCGGCACGGTCACGGTGTACCCGCCCTCGGCGGCGGGCTCGAAGAGCACGGTGTACGTATACACGGTCGCCTTCAGGGCCTTTCTTGGAGTCGCCTTCCTCTTCGTCATGATGCATGAACCTCACGTTGAATGGGGGAGGCCTCCGGGGCCCTCGCCCTCGCCATGCTCGCTGCACAGTCAGGGGTGGTTCGGCCAGGACTGCCAGTGCCGCTAGACTACGCGAGACCGCAGGCGAACGCTCCCGCCCGTCGTGGGCACGCATTCCGCCGTCGCCCGGCGCCGGTCAGGGCGGAGGACGCGCGGGAGCCTACGGCTCGAGGGCCACGCGACACGAACGCCTTCCGTGCCGGCGCCGCAGGCTTGACGAAGGAGGCTTCCGGCGCGGCTGACGGCGCCAGGCTCCGCCTCGGCCTCTGGCTCTCCCCCGAGCCCCCCGGGGCCAGCCCCACCTGCGCGAGCCGCCCTCGCGCAGCCCCGCCGCGCGCGTGGGAGAGGACCTCTGCTACACTGCGGGCTGATGGCCGACGACGCCCCGAAGACCGCGTTCGAGCTGGCGATGGAGCGGCTCCGGCAGAAGGACAGGGAGGCCGGCGTCGCCGAGCGGCCGCTCACCGACGCGCAGAAGGCTGCCATCGCCGAGGCCCGCCAGTTCTACGAAGCGAAGGTCGCCGAGCTGGAGATCCTCCACCAGGCCGCGCTGCACCAGGCCGGGACCCAGGAGGAGGTCGACAGGCTGACCGAGGATCTCCGGCGCGACAAGGAGAGGCTGGCGAGCGATCGCGACCGGAAGATCGCCGCAGCCAGGAGAGGGGAGTCCTGAAGCGCCCGAGCAGGTGAACGCGATGATCGAGGGCTTCTTCCGCACCACGTCTGAGCGGCCCCCGCCCGCCTCAGGGGACGTTGCGGCGCGGCAGCGGCCGACCCGCTCGCCGAGACCTCGCCAGTCCTGGCCGGTTTCGCCGGCGCCTCCCTCTGGGGCCCATGTTTTCGCCAGGCGCGCGAAGGAGCGCGGCATGGTTGCCACGAACCCCTCGGGTACGAGACGCTTCACCGATCGCCGGGCTACTCCAACCATCTCCATCCGCATCCCGACCTCGGGCGGGTGGATTTCGTGTACGTGAGGGGAGAGACGAGCCGTCTCCTGTTCAGCGGTGGCGGGACGATGCTGCGCCTCGGGGAGCAGACCGTGCCGGTGCCACGCCCGGAGCATCTCGCGGCGATGAAGATCCACGCCATGAAGAACGACCCCTCGCGGACTCTCCAGGAGATGGCTGACATCCAATTCCTCCTGGGCCTGCCGGACATCGACGAAGAGGCGATCCGCTCGTACTTCGAACGGAGCGGGCTTCTGGAGCGGTATCTTGAGATCAAGCGGCTCCGCTGACCTCCTGACGCTCGACGACGACCTCCCGACCACCGCCGATGACGTGGCGGCCCTGCGACGGGCCCGGGTCGCGCGACCGGTACGGCTCGATGACTACCTCGAGTTTCTCCGGCGCCTCGGGGCGCCCCCGCCGGCGCGCCTCGGCTCGCGACACGGGCCGGTGGGCCCTCCTCTCGACCTCAGCCGCTGATCTCGCCGGTGACGAGCAAGGGTCAGGGCGGAGGATGCGCGGGAGCCTACGGCCGGAGGCGAGGTCGCTCCCTCAGGGGAAGTTGCGGCGCGGCAGCCTGAGCGCGGCGACGAGCGCGGCGGCGAAAGCCACGACCAGCGCGCTCACGACGAGAACGCCGGCCAGATTCCCCGCGCCGTAGACGAGGCCGAGGACGGGCGGCGCCAGGGAGTAGCCGAGGAAGCGGAAGGCGTTGTAGATCGAGGCGACGGGCTTGCGCAGCGCGGGATCGATCTCCACCGCCAGCGTGTTGAGCCCGGCCCATGCCACGGCGCCCGTCCAGCCGAACCACGCCGCGAGGGCGAGCGTGCCCCAGAACGAGTAGGGCAGCGCGGCCAGGGCCAGCAGCGCCGTGATGTAGCCGGCGAGGCCGGCGATGGCCACGGCCCGGCGCCCGAAGCGGTCTACCCAGCCTCCCGCGACGGCCGAGGCGGGGATCCCCACGGCACCCGCCACCGCGAGGACGATGCCCATGCGATCCTCGGAGAGCCGGGGCACGGCCTTGAGCCATGCTGCGAGGTACATGTAGGCGCCGATCATGGCGAAGAAGAGCCCGGCCGCCGCCAACGAGAGGAGGACGACGGCGGGCTTGCCGAGCACCGTGAGCGTGAGCTGGAGCACGCCCCCCTCGTCACGCGCCGCGTCGCGCTCCCCGCGGAACAGGATGAGAAACGCCGTGGCGGCGGCGATGGCAGAGGCCGCGAGCCAGACGAAGAACCAGCGCCAGCCGAGATACACCTCGAAGAGCCCGGCCAGGAGCGGACCGAGTGCGAGCCCGAGCGTCTGCGTCGCTCCGAAGGCGCCGATGGCGCGCCCGAGGCGCGGCGGCGCCACCACCTCGGCGACCAGCGCCATGAGGACCGGAAAGAGGAACGCGGCCCCGACGCCCTGGAGGACACGGAACGCGAGCAGCAGCGGAAAGGCCGGCGCCGCCGCGCACCCGAGCGAGCCGGCGGCGAAGATGGCGAAGCCGACGGCCGCCGTCCGCCGGCCCGTGATGATCTGCGCGATGGAGCCGGAGAAGAGCTGGACGAGCGCGAAGGGAACCATGTACGCGGTGATGACGAGCCCCACGGTCCCGATGGACATCCGGTAGAGATCAGCCAGTACCGGGCCCAGTGTCACCACGCCCGTCCCGGTCATGGGGCCCAGAATCGCCCCCGCCTGGAGGGGGAGCATGCGGCGGATCTCGTCCCGCGTCACCTGGCTCTTATAGCACGCCCCGTGCTAGACTCTGGCTGCCGTCACCGAGGTCACGCCGACGCACATGCCCCATGACGCGGCACGGACCCATGCATCGAATGCCGAGGCAACCACCGCAGGAGGTCACCTGCCCATGCTGACCAGGCTCATGGCTCTCTTCGCACCCGTGCTCCTCGCGCTGTCGATCGTGTCCGAGGCTCCGGCCCAGGCGCCCAGGGAGGTCGTCATCGGCGTGCTCTACCCGCTCTCCGGCCCCGTGGCCCAGGTGGGCATCGACTCGGTGAACGCCGTCAAGCTCGCCAGCGAGATCATCAATGCCGGAGGCTCGACGCTGAACCTGCCCCTGGGCAAGACGGCGGGGCTGCCCGGACTCGGCGGCGCCAGGATCCGGATCGTCGTCGTGGATCATCAGGGCAAGCCCGACGTGGGCCAGGCCGAGGCCGAGCGCCTCATCACCCAGGAGAAGGTGCACGCGCTCTTCGGCGCGTACTTCTCCAGCGTCACCGCCACCGCCAGCCAGGTGGCCGAGCGCTACGGCGTGCCCTACATGAACGCCGAGTCCTCGTCGCCGGGGCTCACCGAGCGGGGCTTCAAGTGGTTCTTCCGCACCTCGCCCCACGACGGGCACTTCAGCGTGGCGATGTTCGACTTCATGAAGGACCTCGAGAAGCGCCGCGGCGTGAAGATCCGGACCCTGGGCATCATGCACGAGGACACGCTCTTCGGCGTGGACTCGGCCAAGGTGCAGGAGGAGCTGGCGAAGAAGTACGGCTACGAGGTGGCGGTGAAGATGGCGTACCGGGCCAAGACCACCAACCTGGACGCCGAGGTCGGCA
>JACPIQ010000120.1 GCA_016188005.1 Candidatus Rokuibacteriota bacterium
GACGCGCGCGCGCTCGAAGACGTACTCGCGCACGTCCTGCTTCGACCAGCCCGCGGCGCCGAGCAGCTCGCGCTGCTGGGGCGCCATCACGAGGGCATAGTTGCCCGCCCAGATCGAATACGTGAGCATGTTGGCGCGGATGGCGGCCGCGTAGGTCTCCAGGATCTCGCGCGGGGCCGACGTCCACTCGTTCATGACCTGGTGCGGCGACTCGGCGGCGAGCACCGTCACCGCGGAGGCGCCCGCCGGCACGCCGCGATCGGCGGAGAGCGGAGGCCAGAAGCTGCCCTCCTCGTCCTCGGCCACGCAGAAGGTGAACTTGCCGGGATGGCCGAGGGTCGAGCGATCGAGCTGGCCGGGCACCCCACCCAGCACGTTCAGGACGACGAGCCTGAGGGCGCGGCCGATGCTCGCATTCGCCCGGCTGCCATTGGCGAGGGCATTGTGCGTGGTGTGCATGCCGAGGCGCCGGCGGATGGGCCCGTTGACGACAACGAACGGCGCGCTGCCGCCGGTGCTCGCCGTGCAGCCGTGGAGGCCGAACTCCGGCGCGGCCACCGCCCGGACGAGGGCCGCCACCACCGGCATGTACTCGGGCAGGCCGCCCGCCATGACCGCGGCGATCGCCACCTTCTCCGCGGGGATCCGGCGCCGGCGCACCGGCTCGATGGCGACGACGTCGGCGGGACCCAGGCCCGCGGCGTCGAGGAATCGGCGGACCAGCACCTCGGTGGGCGGGACGACGGGAAGGCCGTCGGTCAGCCCCTCCCGCTGGTAGAGCTCATTGGCCTCGAAGGCGTCGGCCACTTCCCACGACGGCGACGTCAGCGGCGCGGCCGGCACGCCCTCGGACCGTCGAGCCCCCGCCCAGCCGGGGGTGTCGCTCATGACCCCGCCGAGGGCGACCTGAGACGCTCCGCCCGCTCCTCGCCCTGTCGAACGCGTCTCGACAGCGTGATCAACAGGGTGTGAGTGAGCCCCGGCACTTCCTTGAGGAGTGCGGAGAAGTGCCGGCGACTGATGACGAGCAACCGCACCGGCGTATCCGCAATGACCGTCGCGGACCGCGGCCCCCCGTCGAGCAAACTCATCTCGCCGAAGAACTCTCCAGGGTGTAAAGGCACGCGCTTCTCGGCGGACACCTCGACTCGTGCAGTCCCATCGATGATCAGGAAGAACTCGTCGCCTGGTTCCCCAGCGCGGGTCAGGACGGTGTCAGCCGCGGCGTCGAAGACCCGGGCGATCTTGGCGACCTTCCGGAGCTGCCGCCGGCTGCAGGCCTCGAAGAGCGGGACTTCCTTCAACCGCTCGATCTTGCCTTCCTGCCTCGCCTCAACTCCCGAGGAGACGGGTTCCAGGCGACCTTCAGGGCCGTAGGGAATCGAGCCGTCCATCATCCGGCTGATCAGTTCCATGGGGGCCTCCGGCCTGGTTCGCGCTTACCCCTGAGCCCAGTTCCCCGCGCACCTACCACCCCGGGTCTTCTCCAGCCTACCACTCATCACGGGACTGCGGGTCGCCGCAGACCCCACAGAACGAGGATGGCGGAGGCGAGTATTGCGATCCCGACGCTGATGAAGCCGATGGCCACAACGCCCTCCTGCCAGGGCTGGCCACTGTGGCCCGCTCCGGTGATTGGCGATAGAGCCGCCGTGCCAAAGATCGCCGCTGCCGTGGTCACGGCCCAGTTGGCGTACGTCCCGTACAGCGCCGTCCAGTAGGCCGCTGCCTCCAGTCGTGTGGACAGTTTCACCTCCGTCCAGACAGCGCCCAGCGCAACGAGGAAGGTCCCGTTCATCACGCCTTCCAAGTGTGCGGCGAGCCCCATGCGCGGGTTGCTGAACTTCTGCTCGACGAAGCCCGTGAGGAGTCCGAGCAAGAAGAGGAACATGCCGTGCCAGAGCAATCGACGCCTGCTCGCGTCCATGCTTGCCACCTCTTCGCGACGGATTCACTCGTCGCCGGTGGGCGCGACCCCGGCCCCGTCGGCGGGCCCGCGCTCAGAGACCCCGAAGCACGCCGAGGCAATTCTCGAGGGTCCCATCGCTCATGCCGCGGCGGTCGACGTACCAATCCTTCCATTCGCCGACCAGGAGATCGCTGACGTGCCCGATCCAGACCGCGTCCACGCCACACGCCGAGGCGGCCGCGTAGAAGGCGGCAGTTTCCATGTTGACGACGTGGGCACCCATCTCCACCCACTGCCGGACGAGGCTCGCCGTCTCCCTGTAGACGGCATCGACCGTCGCGGCCGTCACGTGGCGGGCGGAGGGGACCAGCTCGACCAGCGCCGGCGCGGGGTGGAAGGGGCCGGCCCCGTATTGCCGGCTCGTCCCGTCCATCGCGGGGGCCGAGCCCACCACCAGCTGCGTGCCCTGCGGCAGCGACGCGTCGAGGCTGCCCGCCGCGCCGTACCCGACCACGTGCTTGACCCCCATCGCCGAGAGCTCCTCGACGAGAATGGCCGCCTGGGGTCCCCCCCAGATGCAGCCGGTCGCGATGACGACGGACTTGCCCTCCACCTTCGCCGCATAGACCGCCGGGAGCTCGGCGGTCTCCTCCACGCCCCAGAGGACCTTCCGACCGACCGGGGCGGCGCCAAGCGCCTCGACGAGCGCTCTCGATCCCATCGCGTCGCGGAAGCACAGCACACCGACGTCCCACCGGGGGATGTCCGCCTCGCTCCGGAACCGCCCGGCGATCACCCGTTCCGGCGTTATGTATCTCCGATCCATCACCCTCCCCTCGGCCCGTCCAGTGAATCCTGTGCCGGCCGCCGCGGCCCTCCGCAGTCAGCGGCCTCGCAGGCAACTTGGCGCCCGGCGACCTGGCGCAGCGCCGGGTCGACGCTCGCGCAACGCTCGAGCGCCAGCGAGCAGCGGGAACGGAACCGGCAACCGCTCGGCAGATCGCCCGGGTTCGGGGGTTCGCCCTGGAGGGTAAAGGTGTCGGTGACTCTCTCGCCTCCGATCTCGGGGATCGCGGCGAGCAGTGACTGGGTGTAGGGATGGCGCGGGTCGGAGAACACAGTTTCGGTGTCGCCCATCTCGACGATCCGACCGAGGTACATTACCGCCATCCTGTTGCACATCATGCGCACGACGGCGAGATCGTGCGAGATGAAGATGTAGGTCAGGCTGAATTCGAGCTTCAGCTCGCGGAAGAGCTTGAGCACCGTCGCCTGCACCGACACGTCCAGACCTGAGGTTGGCTCGTCGAGGATCACCATCGTCGGCTGCAGCGTGAGGATCCGTGCCAGGCCCACGCGGCGCTGCTGCCCGCCGGAGAGTTCGTGCGGGTAGAGGTCGAGATGGGTCTGCGGAAGCCCGACAGCCTTCAGGATGCTCCGCACGCGCTCCTCGCGCGCCGCCTCGGAGAGTCCGGTGTGGACCACCAGCGGCTCGTGCAGGCTTCGCCGGATCTTCCAGCGCGGATCGAGCGACGCGCCCGGGTCCTGGTACACGTACTGCAGCCGGGGCGCGAAGGCACGCCGCGCGCGTGGACTCAGCCGGCTCACGTCGCGCCCCTCGAATCGCATCTCGCCGCCCATCGGTGGGTGTATGCCCATCAGCGTCTTTGCGAGCGTCGACTTCCCGCAGCCGCTCTCGCCCACGATTCCGAGCGTCTCCCCAGAGTGAACCGCGAACGACACGTCGTCGAGCGCCTTGACCCAGCCGCTGCGGAGGCCCCATGCGCTCTTCACCGGGAAATACTGCCGCAGTTCACGGACCTCCAGCAGCGCTGGTCCGGGGCCCGGGGCGGCTGCCGCGGAAGCGGCGCCGCTGGCCGCCTCGGCCGCGCACGTGCCGGCGGCGGGACGCGTCGAGGTGGGTGAACTCATCGGGAGTCGGCGGAAAAGAGCTGCCCGGGCAGCTGGGCGTGCGAACGATCCGCAGTGCTGGCGCGCGGCACGCCCGGTGGGATGGTCTCGGTTGGCGCGAGCGGGTGATGGCAGCGCACCGCGTGCGCGTCGCCAACCTGTCGCGGCGCCGGCCGCTCGTGGCGGCAGACGTCCGTCGTGTAGGTGCAACGCGGGTGGAAACGGCACCCCGCGGGCGGGTCGATCAGGCCGGGAATCTCGCCGCCGATTTCTCGGATCTCGCGCCCAGGACGTGGCAGGCTCTCAAGCAGCTTTGCGGTGTACGGATGCGCGGGACGCGCGAAGAATGAGCGGGTCGGCGCAGTCTCCATCTCCTGACCCGCGTACATCACGGTGACGCGGTCGCAGATCTCGTGCGCGGTTCCCATGTTGTGCGTCGTGAACAGCACCGAGATGCCACGCTCCTTCACCAGCGCCCGCAGCAGCCGCAGGATCTGCGCCTGGATGGTGACGTCCAGCGCCGTCGTCGGCTCGTCTGCGACGATCAGCTCCGGGTCGGGCAGTAGCGACATCGCGATCATCAGGCGCTGCCGCTGCCCGCCGCTGAACTCGTGCGGGAGCTTCGACAGGGAGGCTCCGGGCTCCGGGATCTGGATCCTGCGCAGCAGCTCGGCGACGTCTGCGCGATCGGCCGTGCGGCGCGCGCGCGAGTACCCGACAAGAAGCGCCGAGATCCCGGACCGGCGTTCGGGACCGCACCGCGGCGACTTCCATTTCATCAGCTCGTCGATCTGGCTGCCGACCCGGAACAGCGGATTGAACGCGGCAAGCGGGTCCTGCGGGATGAAGGTGATCCGGCGGCCGCGGATCGCCGCGGCGATCTCCTCCGGCGGCATGTCGAGCAGCGGCTCGCCCCTGAAGACGATCGAGCCCGAATCGATCCGGGCCGCGTTTGCCGGCAGAACGCCGAGGATGGCGCGGGCCAGCGTCGTCTTTCCGCAGCCGCTCTCGCCGACCAGCCCCAACACCTCGCCGTGACCGACGGTGAGACTGACGCCGTCGAGCACCCGCGCGAGTCCTTGGTCGGTAGCAAAGCTCACGCGCAGATCGGACACCATGAGCAGATCGCCGGCTAACTTGGTCGGCGAGCCGTCGGCCCGATCGCGTCGATCAAACATGCTTCGCCCGTCGTGTCTTGGGGTCGAGGACGTCGCGCAGACCGTCGCCGAGCAGGTTGAAGCCGAGGACGACGAGGAGAATCGCGAGGCCGGGTGCAAGCACGTACCACCACGCATCGGGCAGGAACTCGCGCGATTCCGAGATCATCCGCCCCCACTCCGGCGTCGGCGGCTGCGCTCCGAGGCCGAGGAAGCCCAGCGAGGCCGCGGTGAGGATCGTGAACCCCATGCCGAGCGAGGTGCGCACGATGATCGGCGAGGCGACGTTGGGCAGAACGTGGAACAGAGTGATACGCCAAGAAGGCACCCCGAGGGCCACCGACGATTCGATGAACACCTCGTTCTTCAGCGACCGGGTCTCGGCGTAGACCAGCCGCGTGAACCATGGCCAATAGGTGAGCGACAGGGCAAGGATCACGTTCTCGATCGACGGCCCGAGGGTCTGCGCGATCGCGATTGCGAGCACGATCTGCGGGACCGCGAGGAAGATGTCGGAGGTTCGCATCAGCGCGTCGCCAAGCCAGTTGCCGTACCAGCCGGCAACAAGTCCGATCGGCACGCCGATCACGAGCGATGCGCCGACCGCGATGAGGGCGATCATCAGCGTGATCCGGGCGCCGAACAACACCCGGCTATAGATGTCGCCACCCATCCGGTCGGTGCCAAACCAGTAGGTGTCGCCGGGCGGCAGCAGCCGCTTCGACGGGCTCATCTCCCACGCGGCGTCCGGATGGGTCGCGAGCCAAGGAGCGAAGCTCGCCGCGACGATCAGCACCACGATGATCGCGAGCCCGAGCAACGCCGAGCGGTCATGCCCGAGCTTGCGCACGATGTAGAGGAAGCCCTTCACCGCCCCGCGGCTCCGTATCCCGCCCCGCAGGAGGCCGTGACGCGGCCAGACGGGGCTCGGCGCGCCGCGTATCGCGCGCTGCCCCCCGCCCCCGGCGCGGCCTCGATATCTCCGCGGCGGCGTGCGGTTTTCATCCGCGTGTCTCGCGCGGGTCGATCAACACGTGGGCCAGGTCGACCGCCAGGTTGGCCAGGATGAACATGACGCCGGCGTACAGGGTGAAGCCCATCACCGCATTGTAGTCGGACTGCAGGATCGCATTGAACGCGTAGCTGCCGATTCCCGGCCAGTCGAACACCGTCTCGATGACGATCGCACCGCCGAGCAGCAGGCCGAACAGCAGGCCGATCTGTGTCACGGTCGAGGTGAGGGCGCCACGCAGGATGTACTTCCAGACGATCACCGTCCACGGGATTCCCATCGAGCGCTGGTACTGCACCGCCGCGCTCTGTATCGTCTCGAGCACGCCGGCGCGCGTGAAGCGAACGACGGTCGCGAGCGCGGGGAACGCGAGCGTCAGCGTCGGCAGCGCCAGGTGCCACAGCGCCGAGGCAAGCGCGTCGACATCGCCACCGAGCAGCGCGTCGACGGTGAGCAGCCCGGTGATCCCGGGTGGAGGGAAGCCTTCGATACGGCCGCGCAGCGGCGTCCAGCCAAGCTTCATCGCGAACAGCCATTGCAGCATCAGACCTAGCCAGAACGACGCGATCGCCAGCCCCGACACGGTGACCAGGCGCACGACGTGGTCGAAGGCGCTGTTGCGGCGCAGCGCCGCAAGCACACCGAGCGGGGTGCCGACGACGACGGCCACCAGCATCGCCACGAACGTCAGCTCGATCGTCGCCGGCAGCCGCGCAAACAGGTCCTCGGCCACCGGCCGCGTGGTGAACAGGCTCTTGCCGAGGTCGCCTTGCACCAGGTTCAGGTAGTAGTTGCCGAGCTGGACGACGAGTGGTTTGTCGAAGCCGTACTGCGCGCGGACCGCCGCCTTGTGCGCTTCGGTTGCCGTTGCCCCGGCGATCAACGCGGCCGGATCAGCAGGGATGACGTGCGAGACGACAAAGACGATCGCGATCAGGCCGCCGACCGTGGGCACGAACCAAACGAAGCGCTTGGCGGTCAGGACGAGAAATCGGATACGCTTGCTCCCGTTGTGAATGCCGCCCGGCCGCCAGCGCGCGTGCGGACGATCAGCCCGCGACGCACGCTACTCGAAGTACACAGTGCGCATCTCCTGGCCGTTGCCGACCGGAGAGAACCTGACACCCTGCAGGTTCTTGGCGTAGGGGCCAAACCACTTGGTATTGTAGATCCACACACTGGCCGCCTCATCGACGACGATTCGGGTCGCCTCCTCGTACAGCTTGGCGCGCTCGGCCTGCTTGGTGCTGCGGAGGGCCTTGTCGAGCAGGTCGTCGACCTTGGGGTTCTTGTAGAAGCTGTTCGACAAGTACGTGCCCCAGCCTCCAGAGTGGTACATCTCGCCGATCCAGTTGTGCGGGTCGGCGTAGAAGGTGCTGACCCACAATACCGAGAGGTCGGCGCTCGTTTCCTGCTTCGCCACCTTCTGGACAAACGACGGCCATGGCACGCCGACCAGCTTCGACTCGATGCCGATCTTCTTCAAGCCGTTCTGCAGCAGCGCAGCCGCCTGCTCGGACTGGCTGAAGCCGATGATGTGGGCGATCTCGAGTGGCCGGTCGACCTTGACCTTGGCCTGCGCGAGTTCGGCCTTCGCCTTCTCGGTGTCGTAGTAGTAGCCCTTCGCGTCCTTCGGGATGCCCCAGATGTTGTTGGGCAGCGGCGTCACGTTGCGCTCGACCATCCCACCGAGGATGTCCTTGTTGAACCCATCGTAGTCGAATGCGTAGTTGATCGCGCGACGGACGTGGACGTCGTTCAGCGGCGCTCGCTGGTTGTGGATGTGGACCAGCATGACCCGCATCGACTCGGACTCGAGCACCTTGGTGTTCGCGCCTTCGCGCAGCGTCTTCAGCTGGTCGGAGGTGTGGTAGCCGCCCACGCCGCTGAAGTCGCCCTTCTGCAGGCCGAGCACGCGCGTGTTGGCATCCTTAACGCCGCGGAACTCGATCTCGTCGAGGTACTTCTTCCCCCAGCCCTTGAAATGGGGCACGAAGCGGTCGGCGACAAAGCCGAGCGCCGGATCGTACTGCTTCAGCTTGAAGGCGCCGGAACCGGCGTCATTCTTCGACAGCCACTGGGCACCCCAGTCCTTGTCCTTCTCGTTCTTCTGTACCAGTGCCTTGTTGACGATGTGCAGTTCGGGGACCATCGACAGGAAGATCGCCGAAGGCTTCGCGAGCTTGAACTCGACGGTGTACGCATCGACGGCGCGGGTCTGGCCGGGGCCTATCATCCGCTTGAAGATGGTAGCCGCGCCCTTGTTCATCGCAAGGATCCGTTCCATCGAGTACACGACGTCGACGGCCTTCACCTCCGAGCCGTCGTGGAACTTCACGCCCCGCTTCATCGTGAACCGATACGCCAGGCCGTCGGGCGAGATGGTATAGGTGTCCGCAACCCAGGGGTTGAGCTTCGCCGGGTTGTCCTGCCAGCGCATCAGGCCGTCGTAGAGGTTGAGGCGGACCGCCACACGAACGTTGTCGAACGCCGCATGCGGGTCCATCGTATCGAAGTCGCTCTCGTTGGCGAACACGAAGCGGTTCTTGGCCTCGACCGAAGTGGGCAAGGCCACGCCGAACACGAGCGCCGCCATGCCGGCGGCGAGCGCGAGCTTCAGCGGCACGCAGGAGCGTAACTTCAACGCCATAGTAGTCATGAATCCTCCATGGGTAAGGGCTCAACCTTCAGTGTCGTCCCTGACGCGGTCGGAATCATCCGGGTGCCCAGCCTCACTACTGCTCCGACCCGGGAATCCTGCCGGAAAAACGGGGGCGTGCGAGGTAGGGTCCCACTCGATCACGGACACTCTTCGACCCCCAACTTCTTCCTGCGATCCGCTGGGGTGGCGCACCGCCCCATTTCCCCGGCATGATTCACAGACCCGCTCGTTAGTATCACAACGTGAGGCATCGCGCAACGACTTGATCACGCCTCGTGGCGCGCGCTTGACTAAGCGAAAACCGGGCGAGTATGCTCGGTCCCGAAGCAACGGCTCTGGAGTTGCCCCGGTTTGGTGGACCGCGACCCTCTGGGCAAGTCCAACCCGAGCGCGTAACGTCCATAGGATCTGAGAGCACACCATGAAAACCGAACTTCCAGAGCAGGGGGCCATGTTGTTCTCGCCCTGGCAGCTCAGATCGGTCAAGGCCCGAAATCGGATTGTCATTTCTCCGATGGACCAGTTTTCCGCCTCTAATGGGTTCGCGTCTGACTGGCATCTGGTGCAATTGGGACGCTATGCTCTCGGTGGCGCGGGGATCGTCTTTGTCGAAGCGACCGCCATCACCCCGGAAGGGCGCATCACGAGCGGCGACCTGGGCTTGTGGCAAGACGAACAGATCGCGCCCTTGGCACGCATCGCGAAGTTCCTGAAAGAGGAAGGGAGTATCCCCGCGATCCAGATCGCCCACGCTGGGCGCAAGGCAAACACCCGGCGCCCGTGGCTGGGCCTCGGTCCATTGACCGAGCAAGACTACGCCAACGGAGAGGAATGCTGGCAGACGGTGGCTCCCAGTGCGCTGCCCGGCGGAGAGGGCTGGGCGCTGCCGCGCGAGCTGGATGCGGCCGATCTCAAGGTGCTGCGGGCGGCCTGGCGGGCTGCGGCAGTGAGGGCGCTGGCCGCCGGCTTCGAGATCATCGAGCTGCACGCTGCGCACGGCTATCTGCTGCATGAGTTCCTCTCGCCGCTCGCGAACCAGCGTCGCGACGCCTACGGCGGCAACTTCGCCGGGCGCATCCGCTTCCCACTGGAGGTGGTCGAGGAATTGCGTGAAGTCATCCCGGCCGCGGTGCCGTTCTTCGTGCGCGTTTCGGCCGAGGACAGGGTCGAGGGAGGATGGTCGCTCGCGGACACGGTCAGTTTTGCCAAGGAGCTGAAAATCCGCGGCGTCGATCTTGTCGATTGCTCATCAGGCGGCATCCTCGGCGGTACTGCGACGCTCAGTTCGCGCCCGCTGGGACTCGGCTTCCAGGTGCCGTTCGCCGAGGCGGTGCGCGTCCAGGCGGACATCATGACCATGGCGGTGGGCCTCATCATCAAGGCCGATCAGGCCGAGGCCATTCTCCGAAATGGGCAGGCGGACTTGATCGCCATCGGACGCGAGGCGCTGACCAACCCGAACTGGCCGCTACATGCCGAGCGAGCGCTGCACAAGAAGGACGACTATAGCCTGTGGCCCAAGCAATTCCGGCTCTACCTTGCGAACCGGGCGCAAAGGCTCAAGACCCTGGGCTATCCAGATTGGGTCTGATCCCAACCGCCCTGGAAGTCAATCGGGGGTGTGCGGCAAGTGGAGTGAGTCAATACTTCAGCGAGGGCGTCCCCTCGGCTCAGCCCGCCACCGCGCGCTCGAGTTCGTCCAGATGCTGGTGACGGTGCACGGCGCGAATGATCGTGCGCGGGCGCGTGGCGAGGACTGCCTCGACGAGCGCCGCCGGCAGACGCCGGGCCTTGTCGTCCGCCGCCGCCGCGGCGGCAAGCACCTCGTGCCGGACCTGGGCGGGCGCAATCGCGCGCCACCACGGCAGCATCCCGTCGTTCATGCCATTGACGAAGGTCTCGACCCGCGGAACGGCGACCTCGCCCGTGCGCTCCCACTCGTCGAACTTCGCGAGCCAGAGCCGGTCCCAGAAGGCAAGGTGCGCCAGGCCAACGCCGACGGTCCAGTGGGTGCCGACGGGACGCGCCATGTCGGCGTCGCTCAGTCTGCCGACGAACGCCTTCAGCCGCGCCAGCTCAGCCTCGTTCTGGGCAACGTACGATGTGTCCATGTTGTTCATCCCTTCGAGGGACGCGATCATGCACCTCTGCGCGTCAGGAGGGGCGGATGAGCACGACCTTGCCCATCGTCTTCCGACGTGACAGGTGCTCATGCGCATCGGCGACCCTGTCCATGGTGAATACGGCGGAGATCACCGGTTTGACGCGGCCAGTCGCCACGAGGCCCAGGCACTCCTCGAGCGCTGCCCGGTGGAGGGTCTGGCTCCAGGGTTTTCCTCCGATGTTCAGCCCCGCGACCTGTAGATTCCTGGCGAACAGTTCATCCGTGGGGAGGCTCGGCAGGGACCCGCTGGCGCGGCCGTAGATCAGCAGCCGGCCGCCCGGCGCGAGCACGCCGAGACTCTTGAGCAGTACGTCCCCGCCCACGCATTCGAGCACCCGATCCACGCCGGCACCCGCGGTGCGCCGCAGGACTTCAGCCACGAAGTCTTGCTTGGTGTAATCGATGCACTCGTCCGCGCCGAGCTGTCGCGCGAGGGCCAGTTTCTCCCCGCTCGAGGCTGTTGCGAAGATTCGCGCTCCCCAGGCCTTGGCGAGCTGCACCGCTGCCGTTCCGACCCCCGATGCCGCCGCATGAATGAGGACCGACTCGCCGGGGCTCAGCGGCGCCAAGGTCTTCAAGAGGTGGTACGCGGTCAGGAAGACCACCGGGATCGCCGCGCACTCCACGAAGCTCGCCGCCGCCGGCATGCGCCAGATTTCGCCTGCTGGCACGGCCACGAACTCCGCCTGGCATCCGGCGACGCTGCTGCGGCAGAACACCCGGTCGCCCGGCTTGAACTCGGCGGCTTCCTCGCCGGCCCGGAGTACCGTGCCGGCCGCTTCCGTTCCGAGCATCGCCGGAAAGGTGCTCCGGAAATGGTAGCGTCCCGAGCGGCGCATGAGGTCTGCGAAGTTCACGCCCGCGGCCTGCACTTCGATGAGGACATCGCGGGAGCCGACCGCCGGCTCGGGCGCCTCCTCCCACCGCAGCACCTCGGGGCCACCGACGGCGTGGTAGCGGACGGCTCTCATCGGACCCCGCCCGCCCTCTGCCTCAGCTTCGGAAGCACGTCCGCCGCCAGCATCTCGAGCTGGTCCATCCCCCAGTTCACCGGGTTGAGGATGACGTGCTCCACTCCGCCACCCATGGCCTCGATCTTCGCGTTGATCTTCTCCGCCAGCTCTTCGGCCTCCCCGACGAGATAGTACGTGCGCCAGAAGTCCAGGTTCATCCCCGAAATCGTGGAGAAGTGCGGCACGGCGGCGTCAGGCTTCTCTCCGTTCCGCAGCACGTAGACGAAGTTCGAGTAGGCCTTCGTCAGCTCCTCGGGCTTGCGTCCCTGCTCCCGCATGAAGCCGTGGATCCGGTCCCAATCGGCCTTCACCATGTCCGGGGTCGAGGCCGAGTGCGGCACCCAGGTGCTTGCGTGCTTCGCGATGCGGCGCAACACCGGCGTCATGTCCCGCACCGTCTGCGCGTAGATCTTCTCCGAGGGTTGCGTGCCGCCGCCGATCCAGATCGGCGGATGCGGACGCTGCAGGGGTTTGGGCTCGACCGTAATATCGTGGAAGCGGTAGTACCTGCCTTCGTAGGTCACCCGGTCACCGGCCCAGAGCGCGAGCACCGCCTCGAGCATCTCGTCCATGCGGCGGCCCCGCTCCTCGTGCGGGACGTTCATGGCAGCGAACTCCTTCTCGTGCCAGCCGACACCGACACCCAGGAGCGAGCGGCCGCCGGTGAGGAGATCAAACGTCGCCCATTCCTTGGCGAAGTACACGGGGTTGCGCAGCGGGAGGACGAGCACGAGCGGCCCGAGCTTGATCGTGCGGGTCACGCCGGCGAGCGCCGCGAGCAACACCATCGGCTCCAGCCACGTCCGGACCGTCGCGGGTGGGACGACGAGCAGGTGATCGATGCAGACAGCGGAGTCGAAGCCCAGATCTTCGGCGCGCCGCACGTAGGCGCCCATCTCGGCCAGAGTCGCGGTCTTCGGTCCCAGGGCGAAGCTTGGAAGACGCAGCCCGAATCTCACCGCCTATCTCCTCCTTCGTTGACGGGGGAGCGACGAGCGCTCGGTCTCGAGCGGGCGATCGATGTCGCTGCTCACCGGCAGCCCCGTGTTGCGGCTGAGAGTGCTCACGGGTGACCCGCCGGGACCGGACGCTCCAGCCGGACACGCGTCTCACCGTAGGCGGCCATCTCACCGAAGTTGGACATGATGTCCTCGGTCAAGACGTTGGCGCCACCCCCCCGCTTGATCCACGTTCCGACAGGCATGATCACCATGCCGCGGCTCACCCGGTTGTCGACGATCACTTCGACCTTCAAATGGCCCACCGGCGAGCGGATGATTACCTCTTCTCCGCTCTCCACCCCGTACGTCGAGGCCGTGCCCGCGCCGATCCGGACAGAGGCTACCTTGGGATGATCCTTCTCGAGCATCTGGGACAGCAACCACTTCTTACTGTAGTTCGTGACGAGGGTCAGCGGGTAGTCCGGCAGGACCCGCGGCTCATATGCCATGGCGGTGATGAACTCGAACTTGCCGGACTTCGTCGGAAAGGCCCTATCCGCGAAGGGAACCAGGGGCGCCACGGGGCAGCGTACGGGCCCCTGCATCACCTGCTCAACCGACACGCCCTTGCGCTCCAGCGGGACGAAGATCCGCTTCAGCCACTCCCGCGGCGTGCCCGCCATCTCGTCGCCGAAGCCCAGCCGCTCGGCGAGCTGCTGAAAGATCCACAGATCCGGCCGCGCGCCGCCCAGCGGCTCGATCACGCGATTGACACCGCCGATGATGTTGTGCCCCCACGACACGAGCATGTCCTCTTCCTCGAGGAACGTCGTCGTCGGGAAGAAGATGTGCGCGTAGTCACTGGTGTCCGTGAGGAAGCAGTCGACAACCACGACGAATTCGAGGGCCGCCATGGCGGAGGCGACGAGTTGTGAGTTCGGTGACTGATTGACGGGGTTGCCGCCATTCACGAACATCATGTGAATTTTCGGGTTCGCGGCGTCGATGAGGCCACGCCCGAGCAGAGGCTCGGGAATGGAGCGGCGGTGACGGGCGCGCTCGGGAAGCTCCACCGACTTGTCGAAGTGCCGCTGGGTGTTATAGCCGTGCGAGACACCGCCGCCGGTGACGCCGATATTGCCGCACAGGGCGCCGAGGGCATCGACCAGCCGGAAGATCTCGGCACTGTGCTTGTACTTGTTGAGCCCCCAGCCCAGGAGGATCGCGGCGGGCTTGGTGGTGGCGTAGATCCGCGCCATGTCACGGATCTCCTGCTCGGGCAGATCGCACGCCGTGCACAACGCCTCCAGCGGACGAGCGTCGAGCAGTGCCCGATACGCGGCGAAGCCGTGCGTGTGCTTCTCGACGAAGTCGCGATCGTGAAGTCCTTCCTCGAGGATGATCTTGGCCATCGCCATGGCCAGGTGCGCATCACTCGCGACCCGGGGCTGGAAATGGCGGTCACAGAGCCCGGCGGACTCGCTCTGCACCGGATCGACGAGGAACACACGGCCGCCACGCGCGCGCACCTCCTTGAGGATCGGCACGACGTGGAGGTTCGTGGCCATGGGGTTGCGGCCCCAGAGGAACACGCCCCGGCTGTTGACCAGATCGAGGGGGTCGTGCCCGAGCCGCGATCCAAAATCGAGCGCCTGACCGGCGCGCGCGGCGCCGCTTCAGAGCGAGCCGCGGGGCGTGGTGACACCGCCGAGCAGGTTCCAGAACCTCCGGCTCAGCAGCTTGGTGGCGCCCCAGGACCCGGTGCGCTGGTAGGCCATGATGGACAACGGGCCGAGCGTGTCGACGAAGTGGCGGATGCGGCCGGCCACGGTCGCCAGCGCCTCGTCCCAGCCGATCCGCTCCCAGGCGCCCGCGATGCGCCCGTTGCTACGCCGCATGGGGGACAGCACGCGCTCATCGCTGTAGACGCGCTCGGGGAACCGGTACGTCTTGCCGCAGAGATAGCCGCGCGTGAACTCGTGGGTGGGGTGGCCTTCCAGCCGGATGACGCGGCCCTCCTCGACGTACGCAACGATTCCGCAGCCGTCCGGGCAGTCCAGGGTGCACGAGGTGTAGATCCGCTTCTCCATCGAGCCACGCTCCTTTCCGTCTTTTCGCGACCGGTCGCGCCTCACTTCCGTAGCAGGTGAGCATGACCGACGAGGATCCGTGTGAGTGAAGACGCGACGATGACGGAGCCGACCGCACTGGTCTGCGGCGTGCTGTCGGCCATGATCATCGACCAGAGGTACATGGGGAGGGTATGGTAGTTAATATCATGAGACGCACGCGGGTCAAGCCTGAACCTGGCGCCCAAGGAGGAGCTTGGTGCACCCGCGCCCCAGAAGGCGGGCGTGCCAACGCCGACGCCGTTCTCGCCGATGCCCTAAGAGCGCGGGACGGCCTGACACCGAAAGGGAGGTGACGGGGTGAAGATCAAGCGGATCGAGCACGTGGGCATCGTGGTGAGCGACCTCGACGGTAGCCGCCGGCTGTGGGAGAACGTCCTCGGCATCCACCTGGCGGAGGTCGAGCACCTCGAGCAGCACCAGGTCAGGATCGCGATGTACCCGATCGGCGAGTCCATGGTGGAGCTGCTGGCGGGGACAGCCCCTGACAGCAAGTACGCGCGACTGGCGCGGGAGGGGCGGGCGGGCCTGCACCACATCTGCCTCGAGGTCGAGGACATCGACGGTGCGCTCGCAGAGCTGAGGACGAAGGGCGTGCCACTCCTCGACGAGACGCCGCGACCCGGTCATCAGGGTAGCCGCATCGCCTTCCTGGACCCCGCCGGCACCGGCAACGTGCTGGTGGAGCTGGTGGAGCTGCCGGGCAAGCCACCCACGCACGGTTGACCCCCCTCGCGGAACCGGGCGGCGGCGACGGCGGGGGCGAGCCAGAGCACGCCGCCGCCCGCTGCGTCACTCACACGTAGAGCCGGAGGATCCCATAGACGACCGTCGCGATCAGCACCGTCGCGGCGATGAGGGTCAGCACGGCGTTGGCCGCGCGGCTCATCGCGGCGACACTATCGGGACCCCCACCGGATCCGGCCGTCGCAGCTTCTGCATCCCGAGACCGAGGCCGAGAAGGCCGACACCGATCAGGTCGGTCGCGAGGCCGGGATGGATCAAGGTCAGCGCCGCGGCGATGAAGATGAGCCGCTCCAGCCGTATCGTGGGCCGGAGGAAATACCCCTCCAGGCCCGCGGCGAGGCAGATGACGCCGATGGTCCCGCTCACCGTCGCGCGGACGATGTCGATCCAGGCACCGTCGAAGAGCAGCGCCGGCGAGTACACGAAGAAGAACGGCACGATGAACCCGGCCGCCGAGAACTTCATGGCCTGCCAGCCCGACCCCCACAGGCCCGATCGGCTGATCGAGGCGGCCGCGTACACGGCCAGCGCCACCGGCGGCGTCACCGCCGACAGGCATGAGAAGTAGAAGGCGAACATGTGCGCGGCCATCGGCATCACGCCGAGGTTGATCAGGGCGGGGATGAGGATGGCCACCTGCATCAGGTACGACGCCGTCGTCGGCATCCCCATGCCGAGGATCAGCGCTGCCGCCATGGTGATGACCAGCGCCACCGGCAGGTTGCTGGCCGCGACGTCCACGAGGAAGGCGGTGAAGCGGATGGCCACGCCGAGCTGCATGATCACGCCGATCACGATACCGGCCGCGGCCGTCGCCATGGCCACGGGCACCGTCTGCTCGGCTCCCGCGCGCAGCGCCTCGATGGCCCGCGTCAGCCCGATCCGTGACTCCGTGCGGAGGTAGGAGAGGAGGATCACCGACACGGTCGACACGATGGCCGCATAGGTGGCCGAGAAGCCGGCGACGAGCAGGGCGAAGATGATGATCACGGGCAGGAACAGGTGGCTCTGCTGGCGAAGCGTGAGGCCCAGCGCCGGCAGCTCCTCGCGGGGGATGCCGCGGAGGCCGCTGCGCACGGCGGTGAAGTGGATCGCCGCGAACAGGGCGGCGTAATAGAAGAGCGCAGGGATGAGGGCCGCCAACATCACTGCGGTGTACGAGACCCCGAGGAACTCCGCCATGACGAAGGCCGCCGCCCCCATGATGGGCGGCATGATCTGCCCGCCCGTCGACGCCACCGCCTCGATCGCCGCCGCGGCCTCCGGCTTGAAGCCGGTACGCTTCATCATCGGGATCGTCAACCAGCCGTCCACCATCACGTTGGCCACCGCCGAGCCCGAGATGGTCCCGAACAAGCTGGACGAGATGACGGCCACCTTGCCCGGCCCGCCCCTCGAGCCGCCGGCCAGCGCGTTGGCGAAGTTCATGAAGAACTGCCCCGCGCCCGACTTCTCGAGGAAGGCACCGAAGACGATGAACAGGATCACGTACGACCCCGCCACGCCGAGCGGGATGCCGAAGAGGCCTTCGGTGGTGAAGAAGGTCTGGTCGAGCAGGACCTCGAGCGTCAACCCGCGGTGTGGGAGGACGGGAAACCAGGGCCCGGCCACTGCGTACAGTATGAACCCGACCACGACGATGGGCAGGGCGGGGCCGATCGTGCGCCGCGTCACCTCGAGCACGAGCAGGATGGCCAGGCCTGCGGCCACCTTGTCGCCGAGCGAGAGCGGGTCCGAGGCCGGCAAACGATCGACGACGTAGCGGTAGTTGAAGATCAGGTAGAAGAGCGGCCAGACGGACAGCGCCGCCAGCGCCAGGTCAGTCCACGGGATCCGATCACGCGGCGACCCCGCGGTGCGGGGGAAGAGGAGGAACCCCAGCACCAGGGAGAACATGAGCGTGATGATGCGGAGGATCAGGCTGTCGGGCGCGGCCGCCGTGAGGCGCGCGTAGACGTGGTAGAGCGACATCGCGACACCCAGCGTGGCCACCACCCAGCCTGCGTACCCGGTGAGCTCGCGCATCGTCTTCCCCCCTCAGGCGTAGCGCGGGCGGACCGTCACTTCAGGAGTCCTGCCTCCCGGTAATACCGCTCGGCGCCAGGATGAAGCGGCATCCCGAAGTTCTGCGCCATGTCGGCGGGACCGATGTTCTTCATCGCCGAGGTGACGCTCACGAACTTCGCGCGGTTGTCCACGATGGCCTTGGTGATCTTGTAGACGACGTCGGCGGGGAGGCCGGTGGACACGATGAGGCTGGTCGAGGCCTGCACGGTGACGATGTCCTGATCGATGCCGGTGTACGTGCCCTTGGGGATGACGAAGCGGGCGAATCCCGCATTGAGGCTGGTCACCTTCTTGACGGCATCCTCGGAGACCGGGAGGAGGCGCACCTTCTGCGAAGAGCCGAGGTCCAGCATGAAGGACGCCGGCACGCCGGTGAGCCAGCCCATGGCCACCGCCTGGCGGTTCTTGATCAGCTCGACGTTGTCGCTGATCGAGCCGTAGCTCTTCGTGCCCAGCGCCTCCGCGGAGAGGCCGTAGGCCTGCAGGATCGGCCACCAGCCGTAGTCGAGGCTGGCCGCAGCCCGCGTGGGCAGGGCGACCGCCTTGCCCTTCAGGTCCGCCACACTGTTGATGCCGGCGTCGGCGGGGGCGGCGAGTTGCCAGACGTTCGGGTAGTAGCTCGCCACGTACTTCATCTTGTCCACGGGCTTGTCGCTCCACCGGCCCTTGCGCTCCCGTGCCTCGGCCATCGCCGTCGACATGGTCCAGCCCATGTGCGCCTTGTCGCGCATGATCTTGTCCATGTTGACGAGCGTGCCACCCGGCTCGACCTCGATGCCCACGTCGGGGTAGGCCCGGCGGACCACCTCGGCGGTCGCCGCCGCCAGCGGGACCCATGACCCGCCGGAGGGGCCGGAGGAGAAGATCAGCGTGGTCTTCGACTGAGCCAGGGCCCCGGACGTGACGCCGACAACCATCGTCCAGACCAGGATCGCCATCATCGTGGTACGCCGGTTCCATTCACGCATCTGTCCACCTCCGTTGCGGGTTTGCGTCACCGCACGCGCCGTCCGGGGACGCCCCATCGGCCGACGGTGACGTGAAGTAGCACTTGGCGTCGAGGACGGCGGCGGCGCCGGGCCGCGGAAAGAGCCGCACCGGGTTGACGTCGATGGCCGACACCCATGGCGCGACGTCCGCGGCCAGGCGCGAGAAGCGCCCGAGCAGGTCGATGAGGCCCTCCGGGGCAAAGCCGAGGCCGCGGTGCGCCTCGAGCAGACGTCCCACCTCGCTCTCGCGGACCATGCGGGTGGCGCCCGCCGCATCGAGCGGCGCCAGCCCCGAGGTGAGCGCTCCGGGCCGCGCCCCCAGGAGCCCGCCCAGGCCGAGCATCACGACGGCCCCGAACTGCGGGTCGCGCAGCATCCCGAGAAAGACATCGAGACCCTCGCGCGCCATCGCCTGCACCAGCACGCCCTCGATCGCCGCCGCCGGCAGGGAGCGCTCGACCTCGGCGACGAGCGCGCGGAACTCGCGGCGCACGGCGGCGTCGCCCGACACTCCGAGGCGGATCCCGCCGACCTGTTGCTTGTGGGCGATGTCCGCCGAGACGATCTTGAGCGCGACCGGATAGCCGATCTCGCGGGCAGCCCGGACCGCGTCGGCCGCGGATGCCGCCCGCCGCTCGGGCACGCCGGGGATGCCGTACAGCGCCAGCAGCCGCTTCGTCTCGTCCTCGGGGAGCGTGCCGGCCCGGTCGGCCAGGATCCGCTGCGCCGCCGCCGTCGTCGAGGGCTCCGGTGCGGCGACGGCGGCCGTCCCCGGCGCCCGGTCCTTGAACCGGGCGTGGTCCAGCAGCGCGCGCAGGCCGCGCACGGCGGCCTCGCAGGAGCGGAGCAGCGGCACGCCATGCCGCTCGAGGATGTCGAAGCCGCGCCGCGACAGGCTCCCGGCCAGCCAGGTGACGAGCAGCGGCACGGGGCCGCTACGATGGAAATCGACCAGGGCCTCGGCGATCTCGCCGCAGTAGTACGGCAGGCTCGGCAGCGCGACCACGATGCTGCCCACTCCGGGATCGGCCGCGATCACCGGCAGGCAGGCGCGCAGCATCGCCGGCTCCTCGCTGGCTAGCCCCGAGACGCCGGCGAGGTCCAGAGGGTTGGTGAGCGTGCACAGGGGAGAGACGAGGGGGCCGAGCGCCTGCTTCGTCGGCTCCGTGAAGTCGGCGAGGTCGAGGCCCGCTCCCGCCGTCATGTCGGCCAGCAGGCCGGCCGCACCGCCGGAGCCGACCGCGACCACCGCTACACCCGGCAGGCGGGGCCGCCGCGAGCCGGCAAGGACGCTGGCCACGTCGATCATCTCGTCGAGGTCGTGGACGCGGATGGCGCCGGTGCGGGCGAAGACCGCCTGGAACGCCGAGTCCGAGCCGGCCGCGGCCCCCGTGTGGGAGGCGATGACCGCGCGCCCCCGCTCGTGGGCGCCGACCTTCAGCACGACGAGGGGCTTGCCGCGCTCGGCCGCCCGCGTGGCCGCGCGCAGGAACCGCGTGCCGTCCTTCACGCCCTCGACGTAGGCGACGATCACCCGCACACCGTCGTCCTCCGCGAAATACTCGACGAAGTCGGGCACGTCGAGGTCGGCCTCGTTGCCGCTGGAGACGAGGCAGGCGAAGCCGATCCCGCGGTCCTGGGCGCGGTTGAAGGGCGCGTTGCAGACCGTGCCGCTCTGCGAGACCAGCGCGATGTCCCCGGGAATCAAAGTGTCCAGCTCGAGACAGCTCAGCAGGCTCGCCCCGACGCGATCGCGCACGTTGATGATCCCGCCGGAGTTCGGACCGCAGATCCGCATGCCGGTCGTCACTGCCAGCTCGCTGACCCGCTGCTGGGCCTGGCGCCCCGCGGCGCCCAGCTCGGCGAAGCCCGAGCTCATCACCAGCGCGGCCCTCACGCCCTTCTTCGCACATTCCTCGAGGGCGGCCAGCACGTGGAGGGCGGAGAGCATGATGATCGCCAGGTCGACGGGGTCCGGAACCGCCGCGACGTCGGGAAAGCACGGATGGTCGCCGATGCGGTCGTAGCGCGGGTTGACGGGGTAGAGGGCGCCCGGGTAGCCGTGCTTGACCAGGAAGCGCAGCGGACGGCCGCTGTACCTGGCCGTGTCCGCGGAGGCACCCACGAGGGCGATCGAGCGCGGGCGGAGCAGCGCGTCGATCCCGGGGCCGACGCTAGAAGAGGCGATATCCGGCATCCTCGAACGTCCACTCGTCGACGGCGGCGCCCTCGACGCGCAGCCCGGTCACCCGGGCGCTCACGCTCGCGTTCGTCATGCGCGCGATCATCTCGTGAAAGGCGAAGGCCGCCCGGTGAATCGCAGGCGGATAGTCGCCGTGGTCGAACAGCTTGTCGGTGCTCCGGCGGACCGTCAGCCGTGACCCGTCGGCGTGGATCTCCACGTGCTCGTCGGCGAACCCCGCCAGGCGGGCGGCGAAGCCGGCGAGCGCGGCCGCGCTCCGTTCCGTCACCCCGAGCTCGGCCTTGAGCTCGTCGCCGTACTGCACGGCCACGATGCGGAGGGCCTGCTCCACGATCCGGGCCGTCTCCGCCACGCCGTAGGCCTCGAGCAGCGTCATGATGGTGTCGGAGAGGTAGCCGCGCGCGAACCCGCGGCGCGTCCGGTGAACGCGCTCCGCCGGCCAGAGGACGGGGTCGAGCACCGGGGCCTTCGCGGGATCGAACTCCGGCGAGCGCGTGACCGGGCGGAAGGTGATCCGGCGCGCCGGCGGCACCGGGTGATCCAGTTCCTCGAAGAAGCCCTCGCCGTAGGGCTCGCCGTACTGGTAGACCTTGGTGACGACGAAGACCAGCCCGGGAGCGTCGAGCGCCTCGGCGTTGTTCGGGTGCCAGCCCGCGTACGTCATGCGCTGCACGCTGGGAGGGATGACCGCGAGGGCCAGGCCCTCGTAGCCCCACGACGGCGCCAGGTAGCGGATCCACGCCTTGCGCGGGGACTCCTCGATGTACTCCATGCGGAGCCCGCCCAGGATGTTCGACAGGTAGTGATACTTGGCGGCCACGATGGCGGGTGGCTCGGAGGCGTCGACGCCGATCTTCTTGAGCCCGTCCAGGAAGTGGCTTGCCTGGTGGCGCGAGAGGAAGTTGTACTTCAGCTGCTCGAGCGCCGCGACCTCCTTGTCGCGGAGGAGGGTGAGCTGCACGGCGGTGTACATCCGCCGCCAGAGCTTCGCCATCGTCGTGCACCGCTGCTCCAGCGACCACTGGCTCACGTCGAAGTCGACGGTCATGTCCCCTCCCCGGCCCGCCGGCGCGGAGCCGCTAGACGTAACCGTGCTCGCGGTCCCGCGCGACGAGCCGCGGATCGCGCTGATCCGGAGGTCCGTACCCGCCCCCGCCCGGCGTCTGGATCGTCACCTCGTCGCCCGGCGCGAGCACGTGCGACACCGTGGGATCGACCGCCTTCCCGTTGATCCACACGCTGCCCGCGGCGCCGGCCTCTCCGCCCGCAAGGCCGGGCGCGGGCGTCTTCGTCCGCTCGGCGACGAACAGGATCGAGAGCCGCTCGGGCGAGCGAGACTGCAGGACGACGCGCTGGCCGAGGCCGCCGCGGTATCGCCCGGCCCCCCCGGATCCGGGCACGAGGGCCTTGGCCGCCACCCGCAGCGGCCCGATACGCTCGATCATCTCCACGGGGGTGTTCGAGGCGTTTGCCGGGAAGCTGAGCGTCGAATAGCCGTCGCGCCCGGCGCTGGCGCCGTAGCCGCCGTTGAGGAAGAACTGCCCGACGCACCGGGCGCCGCCCGGCATCACGCCGTTGTAGTTGATGCTCCACAGCGGAGAGCCGGCGGCCGCGATCACACGCTCGGGGACCACGCCGGCCAGCGCCTGCAGGACCAGGAACGGGATGTAGTGGCCGACGAGCATCCGCGCCCCGACGGCGGCCGGGAAGCGGGGGTTGAGGATCGAGCCCTCGGGCGCCGTCGTCCGGATCGGCCGGAAGCAGCCGTCGTTGTTCGCCGCGTGGGGCAGCAGCACGCACTTGAGCGTGTATGCGGTGTAGGAGTACGTGAAGATCGGCACCACGTTGAGGGCGCGGTCGACCTGCGGGTGGCTGCCGGCGTAGTCGACCAGGACCTCGTCGTCGCGCACGATGACCGCGGCCTGCAGGCGCACGGGATCGGCGAGGCCGTCAGTGAACGTCTCCGCGTGGTACGTCCCGTTCGGCAGTCGCCGGATCGCCGCCCGCATCGCCCGTTCCGACGCCTCCTGGACCTGCCGGGCGAACCCGGTGAAGTCCTCCAGGGCGTACTCCTCGATGAGCGCGCTGACCCGCCGCTCCACCAGCTCGTTCACCTTCACCTGGGCCATGAGGTCGCCCATGGTCAGGTCCGGGGTGCGCACGTTCTTCCGGATGATCCGCTCGAGGGTCGCGTCGATGGCGCCGCGGCTCAACAGCTTCATCGGCGGGATCTGCAGCCCTTCCTCGAACACCTCGCGGGGCTCCACCGAGCGGATCTTGCCGCCGATATCGGGGGCGTGCGCCGTGCTCGCCGAGAACGCCACCAGGCGGCCGGCATGGAAGATGGGCTTCACGATGCTCACGTCCGGCAGGTGACCGGTGCCCAGCCACGGGTCATTGGTGACGAGCACGTCGCCCGGCTCCAGTGTCTCCGGCGGAAAGAGCGCCAGGAAGTGCCGGACAGTGGCCGGCAGGGTGCCGACGAAGGACCCGAGGCTCGCGGAGGCCTGCGCGAGCGCGTTGCCGCGAGCATCGGTGAGCACGATCGAGAAGTCGTTGGACTCGCGCACCAGGGTGGAGAAGGAGATCCGGACCAGCGTCGCCGAGGCCTCGTCGAGGAGGCCGATGACGCGGCCCCAGACGATGCCCAGAGCGATCTGATCGAGGGCGGCGATGGCTCAGGCCCTCCCGACGCGACAGACGAGGTTGCCCTGGCGGTCGACGTGGAAGCGCCCGCCGGGACCGACGACGCAGGTCGAGTTCGCCTCTTCCACGACGGCCGGGCCCGCCAGCTCCATGCCGGCCGGCAGGCTCGTGCGGTCGTAGACGTCGGTCACGCAGAAGCCGCCGTCGGGGAAGTAGACGGGCCGCCGCCCCTTCACCGCCGGCGTCCCGGCCGCGCGCGCCGGCGTGGTCACCGCCTGGCGCCACGCCCCGTCCACGGCTGTCAGGCGCCACGTCAACGCCTCGACGGGCACGCCGTCCATGAGCCGGCTGAAGAGGGAGCGGTAGACCGTGGTGAACGACGAGGTCAGCGGCTCCGCGTCGGCCGGGCCGAGCTGGCGGCGATCGGGGAGCGGCACGAGCACCTCGTGCCCCTGCCCTACGTAGCGCAGGTCGGCGGAGCGCGAAAACGTGACACGTGCCGCCTCGGCGCCCACCCGGGCCAGCCGGCCGATCGCCTCCGCCTCCATCTCGGCGTAGAGCGCGGTGACGGTGTCCCAGTCGAGAGCGTCCAGCCGGCGATGGTACGAGCGGGAGAGATCGATGCGAGGAGGCGCGACCAGCAGCCCCAGCGCCGACGCCACTCCCGCCGCCGACGGGCAGAGGACCTCCTTGATCTCGAGCTTGGAGGCCACCCAGTACGCGTGGACGGGGCCAGCCCCGCCGGTGGCGACCAGCGCGTACCGGCGGGCATCGACGCCCTTCTCGGCGAGGTGGATGCGCGCGGTGCTCGCCATGCCGTCGGACACGGTGTCGTAGATGCCCCAGGCCGCCTCGGCGACGGAAATGCCCAGCGGGTCGGCGATGTCCCGGCGCACCGCCGTCTCGGCCGCCCGGACGTCGAGCGGCATGCGACCCCCGAGGAAGAATGCGGGGTTCAGGTACCCGAGGAGGAGGTCGGCATCGGTCACCGTCGGGCGCAAGCCACCCCGGCCGTAGCACGCCGGGCCCGGTTCGGCCTCCGCGCTCTCCGGACCGACCTTGAGGAGTCCGAACTCGTCGATGCGGGCGATACTGCCGCCCCCGGCGCCGACCTCGAGCAGCTCGACCGTCGGGCCGACGATCGGCAGACCGCTGCCGCGCTGGAAGCGCGAGGTGCGTGCGACCTCGAAGCCGTACACCACGCGCGGCTGTTCGTCGTCGGCCAGACAGATCTTCGCCGTGGTGCCGCCCATGTCGAACGCCAGCGTGTGGTGCCGGCCGCTCTCCCGCACCACCCGGGCGGCGATGAGCGCGCCCGCCGCCGCGCCACCCTCCACGATGCGGATGGGGAAGCGAAGGACGTCCTCGACCGCGGCCAGCCCGCCGCTCGAGAGCAGCAGCGTCAGGGGGCCTTTGTAGCCGAGATCTCTGAGGCCGCCTTCGAGCCGCTCCAGGTAGCCGGCGACGATCGGCTGGACGTAGGCGTTCGCGACGGTCGTGGAGGTGCGCTCATACTCGCGCACCTCCGGCGCCACCTCCGACGACAGGCTCACCGGCACCCCGGCGACGGCGAGCGCTACCCCCGTGTGCCGCTCATGCTCGGGGTTGGCGTAGGCGTGCAGGTAGCAGACGGCCACCGCCTCCGCGCCGGCGGCCCGGACGGCTCGGACGGCGTCGTCGAGGCTGGCCGGGTCCACCGGGCACTCGACCCGGCCGTCGCCGTCCACGCGCTCGCGCACCTCGAAGCGCAGGGGCCGCGGCACGAGGGGCGCCGGCAGCTCCAGGAACAGGTCGTAGATGTCGAACCGCTTCTCCCTGGCGATCTCCAGCACGTCGCGGAAGCCCTCGGTGGTGACCAGCGCCGTGCGGGCGCCCGTGCGCTGGATGAGCGCGTTCGACACGAGGGTGGTGGCGTGGATGACGTGGGCGATGGCGTCCCCGCCCTCGCCGCGCGCGGTCAGCAGGTCGCGCACCCCGTCCAGCACTCCTGATGACGGATCGCGGGGCGTGGTGAGCGTCTTGCCCACGTGCACGCGGCCCTCGTCGTCGACCAGCACAAGATCGGTGAACGTCCCCCCGATGTCGATGCCCAGGCGCATGCGCGAGCGTCCCGCCGGTTTCCGGTCGACGGGTCTCAGGACCGGCCGACCATCGCGAGGTAGACCTCGCGGCCCATCGCGATGTGCTCGAGGGTCAGCTTCACCATGCCGTGCTCGTCCCGCTGGCGCAGCGCCGCGATCATCTCGGTGTGCGCCCGGATCGACTGCTCGACGTTGCCCCGGCTCTGCCACACGATGTTCCGCACGAGGAAGGTCCGCCGGCACAGGTCGTCGACCATCTCCACCAGGAGGCGGTTGCCGCCCGAGCGCACGATCCGGCGGTGGAAACCGCGGTTGGTCGTCACCATCGCGGCGAGGTCCTCGCGGCGGCACGCCACCTCGAACCGCCGCGCCCAGCGCTCGGTCTCGGCGATGTCCCGGGGGGAGGCGTGCTCGATGGCCAGCCGTGCCGCCATCTCCTCGAGGACGGCCCGCACCGCGTAGATCTCCGCCAGCTCGGTGCTGGTGAAGTCGCGAACAGTGGCACCGCGATGCCGCGTCGCCACCACGAGCTCCCGCAGCTCGAGTTGCTTGAGCGCCTCGCGCACCGACGTCCGGCTGGTCCCGAACCGCCCGGCCAGCGCCATCTCGGTCAGCCGCTCGCGCGGCTTCAGCTGGCCGGTGAGGATGGCCCGCTCCAACTCGTCGTAGATCAGCTGGGACATCGGTGCCGCCGCGACGTCCGGCCGCGTGGGCCGGGCGCCGCGCGGCGGGCGGCCCGGGCCGCTGCTTGTCGACTTTCTTGTATGCAAGATTGCGCGACAACGTACTACCGGCCGCGGGCGCTTGTCAACAGCTCCGTGATCGGAGAAGCCCAACCCAGGAGACCCGGTCCAGGTGGACGTCAAGATCGTCACGATCGCAAGGCGCCCGCTGGCCGAAAGGGCGCTCGGCGGCGGACGCCGTGCGGGAAGGGCGTCGCGACCTCTGATGGTCATGGACGCCAGCGTGATCGTCAGCCGCCTCGTGCCGCACGACGTGCATCACGAGGCGAGCCGGCGGTGGCTCGCTCGCCACGTCGCCGGCGGCGGGCTGGTGGCACCGGGTAGCAAAACGCGCGCACGTCTGGCCTCGCCGCGGTCGAGCAGGCGCTCACCGCTCGCGCAGGAGCGCCTGCATGTCGAGCCACGCCTGGCGGTCGTCGAAGAACTGCAGGGAGTAGATCTCGCGGATGCGGCCGGCAGCGTCGATGAGGTGGACACGGGCGGGATGGTCGATCTCGCCGTCAGCCGTCGGGCGAGCCCACTCGCCCCAGGCGTGCAGCACCGGCGCCAGGGCGGCCGGATCGTCGCGCAGGAACCGCCACGTCGTCCGGTCGGCGGCGAAGCGCGTCGCATAGCGGCGCAACTCGGCGGCGGAATCGCGCTCGGGATCGACGGTGATGGACAGCAGCGCCGGGCGCCGCACGGCGGGCAGCGCGGCCAGCCGCCGCTGCAGCGCCGCCACGCGTGCGCTGAGCAGCGGACACACGGTGGTGCAGTGCGTGTAGATGAACGACACGAGGACGGGGCGGCCCCGCAGGTCGGCGAGGCGCACGGCCGCGCCGTCGAGGTCGCGCAGGACGAAGTCGGGCGCCGGCTTGATGACGGCCAGGTGCGGCGTCGCGCTCAGCGGCGATGCGCCTGCCCGCGGCGGCACCGGACCGTGGGCGGCGGCTGGCCCGACGAGCCCGGCCACCAGCAGCGTCACGATCCAGGCGCCGCGCGCGGAGGGGTACTCAATCATGGCGGGTCCTTGCGGGGCCCCGATCGCGGACCCCGCTCAGTTGAGCAGCATGTCGTGCGGCCGCGCCGGGCCGTCCGGCGGCTGGCCGAAGTCGACGGCGAAGAGCGGGTCGAGCTTCATGCGGCCGTCGGGGCCGATGCGGATGAGCCGCAGCGCGTAGCGCGGCGAGTAGTCGATGCTGCTGATCGCCGAGTTCGTGACGTAGAGCCGCCGGCCGTCGTAGGTCACGTGCATCATGTTGGCCTGCACGATGCCCCCGACGACGTCGTGGAGCTTGGGCCGGTCGGGATCCGCGATGTCCCAGGCCTGGATCTCGCTGCCGCCGATGCAGCTCACGTAGAGGTACCGGTCGTCGGGCGACTGCCGCAGGTCGCCGGGCAGGCAACCCTTGCCGGTGCTGGCGATCTTCCGGTACGTGAACGCGCCGGCTTTCTTCATCCGGAACATCCAGATCGAGTCGCCGCCGTTGGAGATGTTGTAGCCGTAGCTGGCCTGCGGTGCCAGCATCCACCGCGCGGCCAGCGGGATCGGATCGCCCTTGAGCTCCTGGACGATCTTGCGGGCCTTGAGGTCCCAGACCAGCAGCGTGCTGGAGAAGTCCCTGGGGTCCCACTTGTCGAGCGAGGTCATGAACGTCTTCTGCGAGACCCAGGACGACGTGATCATCCGGTTGAACTCCGGCTTGATCACGGTCTCGTAGGGGTGGTTCGGCGCCTTGTGGCTGGCGATGAACTCGCCGTCGTTGGTGAACTCCGCGAGGCCGCCGGGGCCGGTGCCGTCGGGGCCGGAGGCCATGCTGATGAGGATGCGACCGGGGATCGAGTACGGCGTGTGCGGGCCCGAGAGGCCGGTGAGCCGCGGGACGTCGTCGATCGTGCGGACCAGCTTCGGGTTCATCGGGTCGGTGCCGACGTCGAAGATGAAGAAGCGGCTGGTGTTGAGCGACGCCGCCCAGATCTTCGTGCGGTCGTCGGTGAAGCCCATGTGGTGCGCCTCGTTGCCGGAGGAGCCGACCTCGACCTTGCGGAGGATCCTGCCGTAGGTCGGCGAGGCGAGGTTGACGTCGATGACGCTCAGGTAGTCGGCCCCTTCCTTGGCCGGCAGCGTCCACAGGTACATGACCTTCTCCGGCTGGCGGAGACCCTTGATGTACGGCGACAGGCAGGTCTCGGCGAAGACGGCCCCGCCCATGAGGACCGACGCCGCCAGCGTCGCGAGGATGGTCCAGCGCTTCATGACTCGTCCTCCTGTGTCGTTGGGCGGCTCACACGAGCCGCGCGATGACGGCGGCCGCCCGGCGGGCGCCGTCGGTTTCCACGTCCCGGTAGAGCACCGGCCGCTTCAGCCCGTCGGCGATGGCGTGGGCCAGCGCCTCGGGGTCGGTCTGCGCGTAGTCCATCCGCGTGCCCGGCGCCGTACCGGGCCAGGCGGTGCGGCACGTGGAGCGTCTGCTCGAAGTGATTCCGCAGCGGGACGTACAAGAACGGCCGCTTGGTCGCCGTGAGCTCCATGCAGGTGCTGAGCCCCCCCTGCACGACGGCCAGGTCGCACGCGGCCAGGTGGGCGTAGAGGTCGGGCACGAAGCGGCGGTACTCGACGCCGGGGGCCGGCGGCAACGACGCCGGGTCGATGCGCGGGCCGGTGACGACCACGATGCGCGCCTCGGGCAGCAGCCGCCGCGTCGCCGGCGCCGCCGCGATCACCCGGCGCAGCAGGTGATGGCCGACGCCGGTGCCGCCCACCGCGGCGAACACGACCTTCTCGTCGGCGCGGAAGCCCAGGCGCGCGCGCAGCGCCTCGCGGTCGGCGAACTCGGCCGGATCGAAGGGCAGGACGTAGCCGGGGAAGTCGAAGTGCTCGCGCGTCCAGTCGCGGATGCGCGGCAAGCCGGGGCCGAAGTCGGCGTCGATCACGTCGTCCGGGCTCCCCACGAACAGCGCCGCGTCGCGGATGCGCGGGAGGCGTGCGATCTGCTCGATCATCTCGGCGTTGTAGTCGGCGGCCAGCGTGGCCTCGCGGCGATCGGCGGGATCCACGGGCAGCCAGCCCACGAAGTCGGTGAGCCAGGCGAACGCGGTGCGCTTGAGCTCCGGGTTCTCGTGGAGGTAGTAGTCGACGTCCCACGCCTCGTCGCCGACCACGAGGTCATGGGGCTCGGCCTCGAGGACGTCGTGGAGCACCATGAAGTTGGCGACGAGGATCTCGTCCATGTTCCGCCAGGCGTAGAAGGCGTGCAGGTCGTGCTCACCCGCCTCCGACCCGAAGTGCGCGGATTCACCGGCCAGGAGGCGGCTGGCCGGATGAATCGTCTCGCCGCGCGCCTCCAGCACCCGGGTGACCGGGTCCTGCGCCAGCCAGCTGATCTCGAGATCCGGCCGCAGCGCGCGGAGGGCGCCCGCGATGGCGACGTCGCGCAGCGCGTGGCCGAGACCGATCGGGCTGGACACGAACAGCGCGCGCCGGCGGCGCGTCATCGCGCGGCGCCACGGCCGTGGGGCCGGCGCCGGCGCCAGGAACTCCCGGAGGAGCACGTTGTAGCGGACGGGGTCACGCGTGTTCGGGGTGTGGCCGCAGCCCTCCAGCGGGACCAGGACCGAGCCGGCGATGGCCGCATGCGCCCGCTCGGACAGCGCGATGGGCCGCACGCGGTCCTCGGTCCCGTGCGCGATGAGCGTGGGACAGCGCACGCGGGCCAGCAGGTCGGGCAGCGGCGTGCGGCACCGCCCCTCGTCGAGGGTGGCGATCAGGATCTCCGGCGTGGTCTCCAGGCCCCACGCCACCCCGTCTTCGCGCTGCTTCGTGGAGTGCGGCTCGTTCGAGACCTGCGCGAAGAAGAACTCGAGGAAGTCGCGATAGTGGGCGCGCCAGTACCCGGCGTTGAACTGCGCCCAGCCCGTGGCGTCGTCGCCCACCGGCTCGTGGAAGCGGGGCCCACCGCGCGGGGCCTCCTCGAGCGCGCAGCCGGTGAGCACCAGGCGCTCGACGCGCTCGGGATGCTCGGCGGCCAGGATCACGCCCTGCCACGTCGAGCGGGAGAGCGTCACGACCGAGGCGCGCGCGGTCCCGGTGGCGTCGAGCACGGCGAGCGCGCCGGCCGCGACGCGGTCGTGGTCATAGCCGGTGGCGGGTCGACCCGAGCGTCCGTTGCCGGGCGGATCGAACGTGACGACGCGGAAGTGGCGCGCCAGGTAGGGGATCTGCGCCTTCCAGATACGGCTGTGGACGATCTGCCAGGGCGGGAGGAGCAGCACTGTACGCTCCCCCTCGCCGTAGAGCTCCCATGCGATCGAACCGCCGCCATGCTCGACGACGCCCTCGCGGTCGGGGTAGCGCGCCCGCATGCTGACCTCCTAGGCCAGCGTGGGAGGACGCCCTTCGCGCCGCTGCGTTTCCAGCCACCGCAGGAAGCGCCCGAAGGTCGCCAGGCTGGCCCGGTAATGCGATTCCTCCTCGGGAACACCCAGCACCATCTCCATCTCCATGCCGTACCAGAAGGCCACCAGGTACGCCGTGATCTGCTCGGTCGACACCGAGCGGATCGCGAACTGCTGGAGCGCGTCGCCGACCACGCGCTCCAGCAGGGCCCGCCACTGGCCCCGCAGCTTGCGCACCTCCTCGCCGATGGCCGCGTTCGAGACGCCCAGCGCGGAGAGCTCGGTCAGCAGGCGCACGTATCCCGAGCGAAGATCGTCCTCGTAGAAGCGGCAGGCCTGCGCCCACTTGTCGGCCACGTCGCCGGGCGCCTCGAACATCTCGGCCTGCCGCTTGAGAAGCCTCTGATTCATCCGCTCCAGCACGGCGAGCATCAGCCGTTCCTTCGTGCCGAAGTAGTAGTGGATCAGGCTCTGGTTGACCCCGGCCTCGCTGGCCACCCCCCGGGTGGACAGCGCCGCGTGGCCTCGCGCCACGATGCAGCGCCCCGCCGCCTCCACGATCGCCTCGCGCATGGGCAGGGCTTCGGCTCCCCGCGGCGTGCGCGGTCGGGGACCCTGTTTCGGCCGTTGTCGGCTTTTCATAGGGCAATTGATTTAATCACGTGAGCAAGAAGTACCAGTGCGGGGGCCTCGTGTCAAGGGCTTCGTGCGGACAGACCGAGAACCCGGGTGCGCGCATGGCGCCCACGGCCAGGCCTTTCCTGGTCTGGAGAAATCGCAGCAGCAGAGTCTGGGCCCTGGGCGGCAGCTCGCCGGTCTCGTCGAGAAAGACCGTGCCACCGTCCACCCGGGGGAGAAGTCCCTCCGTCCTCCCGACGGCGCCTGTGAAGGCATCGCGCTCATGCCCGAAGAGCTCGCTCCGCAGGAGCTCGGGGGTGAGGTCGCCACAGTTGATCCTCTGGTATCCTCGCCCGCGCCGCCCGCTCAGGCGCTGGATGGCGCCGGCCACGAGTTCCTTCAACCAGACCCGATCAGATCGAGGCGAGCGCAGCGAGCCGCAACTCCAGGCGAAGGCGAGAAGAAAGAGGGGTGAGGCCTGTGCTGACCGTGGAAGCGGGATCACCCCGAAGTCGGGGCCGGGGGCTGCCCGCGGCTGATAGATAGAATGAGGCCAGGAGCGGATGCCCATGACCGACCGCTCCCTGGTCACAACCACGGTTCCCGCACTCGCCCATGATCCGGCGCTGGCGGATATCGTCCGCCGCCTCATCGAGACGGACCGGCCGCTGCGCGTCTACCTCTTCGGGTCGCGCGCGCGTTCCAGCGCCACGGCGGACAGTGACTACGACCTCATGGTCGTCGTGCCGGATGACATGCCCGCTTCACTCCGGCGGAGCGCTCGCGCCTACGACGCCCTCTGGGGCCTCCCGGTGGGCGCCGATGTGCTCGTCTGGACCGAGTCCGCCTTCAGCACCCGCCTGCATCTGCGCGCCTCGCTGCCCTCTGCCATCGCGCGCGAAAGGAGACTCCTCTATTCCGCCTGACCCGATCCGGCCGGCGGACACGCGGGCCTGGCTCTGCCGCGCGCTCGACGACCTCCGCGGCGCCGAGGTCGATCTCGCGGCGGCGCCCCCGCTGCTCGGCGATGCGACATTACACTGCCAGGAGGCCGTCGAGAAAGCGCTCCACGCGTTCCTCCTCCCCGCCCCTGCGCCCGCGCCTGACCGCGAGCCCGCCGCGGCGCAGGATCGCTCGGGGGCCAGCGGGCGATCGCGATGCCGACCGTCGCCTTCGCCCCCTCGAACGGGCGCTTCCAGGCCGGCCGCCGGGGTTCACGGGGGCGCCCACCGGACAACCGCACTGGCCGGATCCTCGCCGCCCTCGCGGAACTGGCGTCAGTCTTTCCTTCCTATCTATGCGCAGCTGCCAGGCGTGGTGCGCCGGCTCCGATTGGCCCAAGCGACGCGCTCCCGATAGCTGTCGCCGCCACTCGTCACGACCGGAAAGCAAACGGACATCGGTTGACGCGGGTCCCGGCCCGAGGGGGGTGAGGGCTGCCGGGCGATATCCCCGGGGGGGGAGAGCTGTGCGCGCGCGCGGCCTGCGGCCGGCAGTGGCCCAGGCGGAAACGGTCAACGCCGGCCCGTAGCGAGGACGAGTGGCCGCGCCTCACCTCGAGATCCCGCCACGAGAGGCTGGCCCGTGGCGGCGGCGCGTGAGAGACTACTGGAGGGTCCAGGGGCCGTGATGCCCCGCCCACCGGGAGGCGAGACCTCAGCACCATGACGGTCGGAACCGAGCACCGCTACATCGTCCGCGACGACGAGATCCTCGGCGGCGAGCCTATCATCGTGGGCACGCGGGTCCCGGTGCGCGCGGTCGTGGAGCTCTGGCGTCTCGGCGTGGCCCCCGAGGAGATTCCCACTCACCTCTCGCATCTCACCCTGGCCCAGGTGTTCGACGCCCTGAGCTACTACGCGGACCACCAGACCGAGATCCAGCAGTACATCGAGCGGAATCAGGTCCCGGACGACATCGTGCACCGGCTCGCGCGTCCGGATGCCTAGCCGTCCGCCAACCCTCTACTGCGACGAGGATGTCTCCGTGGTGCTCGCAGCCATGCTGCGCGCCCGGGGCTTCCCGGTGACCACAGCGCGGGATGCCGGGCATCTCGGGCGTGTCGACGAGCATCAGTTGCAGGTGGCCGCCGATGCAGACCGGATCCTGCTGACCCACAACCGAGCCGACTTCGAACGTCTACACCGCCAGTGGATCGAGGCCGGTCTGCGGCACGCGGGTATCATCATCGCCCGGCGTCGTCTCCCGGGCGAGCTGACAGTGCGACTTGGGCGACTCCTCGGCCGACTCACTGCGGACGAGTTCACGAACCAGCTCTTCTACGCCTGAAGCCGACGCCGGCTGTGGACCACTCCGCGGCCCCGGGCGCGTGGACACGCCAGTCCTTCACGCCCCCTCAGCGGCCGAGCCCCCGGCCGAGGAGCCGGGTGACGAACCTCTCTCCGTACGCCCCGCTCGCGAACTCCGGGCGCTCGTCGGCGAAGTCCCGCGCAGCGCGCGTCGCCGTCTTCGGATCGCACGGCGACCGGTCCGCGAGCCGAACTCAAGCCGGTGTGGCGCGATGGGCCGTCTCGCTTCCTCTTGGAGCCCCCCTGGACCTGCTCCTCAAGGTCCAGAAGGCCACTGCCGCTCGCCGCCGTCAGGCCGCATGAACACGGACCTCGTTACAGATCCTGGTGAAGAGCGCCTATTTCGCGAACGCGACCGGACAACCGGCGATGGCGGTCCCGACCCATTGGACCCCAAACGGCCTGCCCGTCGGAAGCCAGTACGTCGGCCACTTCGGCGATGAGGCGACTCTGTTCCGACTGGCCGCGCAGATCGAGGCCGCGCGGCCGTGGACGAAACGACGCCCGTCGGTCTGGGCGGGTTGATGTCAACGGTCGGCCTGGCAGAGCCACCCAGGGTCGCCCATGGGGAGCCCGTGTGGCGTGTCGTGACCCGGATAGTGGTGCCGATGAGAAGCGGCGAAGTAATGGCAAAGTTTCCGGGCGGCGACATGCCGCTCGAGGGCGTCAGCGTCGCGGGACTCAGCGAAAGGATGGCGGGGGAAATGGTGGGCTGGGACGGGATTGAACCGCCGACACCAGGATTTTCAGTCCTGTGCTCTACCAACTGAGCTACCAGCCCACCACGGAAGGTAGACACTACCAGACAGGGCGCAACGTGTCCACCCGGATGGCCCCGGGACACGCTGCAACGGCCCGGGCGAGGGGGAAGGCGCCCGGGCCCGGCGCCGGCGTCAGGGCGCGATCCGGCCATCCACCAGCTGCACGCTGCGGTCCGCCCGGCTTGCGTACTGCTCGTCGTGGGTGACGATGAGGAAGGCCTTGCCCGTGCTCCGCCCGAGCTCGCGCATGAGGGCGAACACCTCGCGGCCGTTGCGGCTGTCGAGGTTGCCCGTGGGCTCGTCGGCCAGGACGAGGACCGGGGCGTTCGCCAGCGCGCGGACCAGCGCCACGCGCTGTTGCTGCCCCCCCGAGAGCTGGCCCGGCCGGTAGTGGAGGCGGTCCCCGAGCCCGACCTGCTCGAGCAGCGCCGCCACCCGCGGGCGCCGGGCCGCCTCGGCGGCGCGGCCGAGGAGGCGGCAGGGCAGGAGCGCGTTCTCGAGGGCGGTGAACTCGGGCAGGAGGTAGTGGAACTGGAAGACGAAGCCGAGGTACTCGCGCCGGAGCACGGCCCGCTCGTCCTCGGAGAGGCGGGCCGCGTCACGGCCGCCGAAGCGGACGGTGCCGGCGGTCGGCGTGTCCAGGAGCCCGATGATGTTGAGCAGGGTGGTCTTGCCCGAGCCCGAGGTCCCGACGATGGCCACGAACTCGCCCGGGGCCACGGTGAGGTGGACGTCGAAGAGCACGGGGGTCGGCACGCCGTCCCCGAAGGTCTTCGAGACGTCCACGACCTCGACGACGGGCGCCGCGGGCACGCTCAGGTCCCCCGGATCACGTCCACGGGGTTCACGCGCGCCGCGCGCCAGGCCGGGTAGAGGGCGGCGAGGAGCCCGACCACGATGGCCACGCCGATGGCGCCCGCGAAGAGCTCGGGCCGGAGGTCCACGCGGAACACGCCGCCGCTGCGCGCCACGATGCCCGCCTGGAGCCACCGCTCCGCGAGGATCGCGATCCAGGCGCCGAGCCCCGCGCCCACCAGGGCGCCGAGGGCGGCGACGAGGATCCCCTCGAGCGCGAAGATGCCGAGGATCTGCCGGCGGGTGGCGCCCACGGCCTTGAGGATGCCGATCTCGCGCATCCGGCTCATGACGGCCGTGATCAGGATACCGGCGATGCTGAAGCCGGCGGCGACGACGCTGAAGCCGAGGATGAGGCCGGTGTTCTGCTTCTGGGTGCGGAGGGCGTCGAGGAGGTTCTCGTTCTTCTTCATCCAGGACTCCACCTCGTAGGGGAGCTGCGGGGCGAGGCGGCCCGCGACGGCGTCGGCCTGGAAGACGTCGGCGAGCTTGAGGCCGATGGTCGTGACGGCGGTGCCGAGCGCGAAGAGGGCCTGGCCGTCCTTGAGGGGGACGAAGACGGTGCCCTCGTCGACGACGGTGAAGCCCGACTCGAAGATCCCCGCCAGGGTGAAGGACTGGGCGTTGCCCTCGTCGCTCACGAGCCGGATCTTGTCGCCGAGCTGGAGCGCGAATTCCTTGGCCAGCTTGCGGCCGAGCGCCGCCTCGCCGGGGTTGAGCCCGAAGAAGCGCCCGGCGGCGAGGCTGCCCTGGACGTCCAGGATGACGTTGTAGCGCTCAGGGATCATGCCGACGAGCCGGACGGCCTTCCGCTTGGCCGCGCGCACGAGGAAGCCCGGCCCCTCCGTCATGGCGGCCACGCCCACGATCGCGGGGTGGGCGCGCTCGAGGCGCGGGATCCATCCCGCCCAGTCCTCGATCTTCTGGCGGCGCTGCTGGAGCTTCACCACCCGGCCGACGTAGAGCGCCTCCGCCTCGCGCCCTTCCGGCACCTCCCAGGCACCGACGGGCTCGCGCTCGGGCTGGCGGATCACGACGTGGGCGATGGCGCCCGTCACGCTGTCGATCAGCCGCTGCTGGAGCCCGCCCACCAGGGCGCCGAGGAAGACGATGAGGGTGACGCTGATGGCCACGACGCCCACGGTGAGCAGGTTCTGGCGGAGGTTCGAGCGCAGGTGCCGGACGGCGATGGAGCGGGAGAAGTAGTCGAGCATGTTACGGGCCGCCGTCGCGCGCCCGCACCGTCTGGCCGGGCGTGACCTCCGTGGCGCGGACGATCACGCGCGCCTCCGCGGCCAGCCCCTCCACCGCCGCCCAGTCCGGGTTGCGCCCGCGGACCCGCACGTCCGCCAGGGCGGCGCGCCCGTCCTGGACGGTGAGGACATAGCTCTTGCCGCCGCGCTCGAGCACGCTCGTCGCGGGGACGCTGAGGGCGTCGGGGACCCGCGCGACCTCGATGTTCACGTCCACGGTCATGTCGGGGCGGGCGAAGGGGGGCAGCGCGGCCGGGTCGAGGCGCAGCGCCACGACCCCCCGCTGGCTGTCCACCTCGGGCCCGATCTGCCGGAGCACCGCCGCGAAGGATTGCGCCGCGTAGGCCGGCGCGATCACGATGGCGCGCTGGCCCACGCGCAGGCGGGCGAGGTTGTTCTCGTCGGTCTCCACGAGGAGCTCGGTTCTCGACATGTCCGCGACGGTGAGCAGCGGCGTGCCCGGCGCGACGCCCTGGCCCGGCTCCACGCTCCGGTGGACGACGAGCCCCGCGAAGGGCGCCGTCACCGCGCGCTTGCCGGCCTCGACTTCCGCCGCGCGCAGCGCCGCGCCGGCCTCGCGGAGCCGCGCCTGGGCGACCTGGACGTCCTCGGGGCGCGGCTGGCTCCGGAGGACCTGCCCCGCTTGCTCGGCCACCCGCCGCGCGGCGCGCGCCTGCTCGAGGCCGGTCTCGGCGCGATCGAGCTCGGCCCGCGCGATGAGGCCGCGCTCCCACAGCATCCGGGCCCGGGTGTGCTCGCGCTCGGCCTGCTCGAGCGCGGCATCGGCCTGCTCCAGCTCGGCTGCCGCGCGGCGGATCTCCTCGGGCGCCGCCCCCGCGCGCAGGCGCCCGAGCTCCTTCTCGGCGGTCGCCACGGCCAGCCGCGCCTGCTCCACGCGCTGCTCGGCGTCCTGCCGGCGGAGCCTCACGAGCGGCTGCCCCGCGCGGACGCGATCCCCCTCGTCCACGAGCACCTGCTCCACGACCCCCGCCACCTCGGCCCCGAGCGCGCTCTGCCGGACGGCGCGGAGGCGGCCGCTGGCGATGACCAGCTCCACCACCTCGCGGCGCTGCGGATGGACCGTCTCCACGAGCGGGCGGGAGCGGATGAACCGCCACCCGGCGGCCAGCCCTGCGGCGGCGAGGATCACGAGGAGCCCGATGACCCACTGTCGGAGACGCACGGTCGGGGTCGGCTCTGCGGTGGGCGGCCGGGCTACTTCGAGTCGGGCAGGTCGGCGCCGCTGTCGGACTCGAAGACGATCCGGTCGTCGTCGTCCACGATGAAGGACTCGTGGAGGACGAACGGCACCTCGTGCTGGACGAGGAAGCGGATGAGCCGGGCCACGGCCAGCGGGTGGGAGTCGAGGTGGAAGGACAGCGCCAGGTCGCCGAGGTCGTCCACGGCGAAGATGGCCCAGTCGCCCACGATGAGCGCCTCCGTCTCCTCCTCGAAGGTGACGCCCCCCTCGAACTCCTCGGAGCCCTGGGCCAGCTCGCGGAGCTCCTGGAGCTTGGCCCGCCGCGCCGCGGGCTCCATCGCTACAGGCCCTGGAAGGCGCCGTCCGCCGCCATGGCGGTGAAGGCCTTCTCGTACCCCGCCACGGTGCGCGCGAGGTCCTCCGCGGTGTGCACCGCCGAGATCCAGCCGTGGTAGTTGGAGCAGTCGACGCCGTTGTTGAGCAGCGCGCAGCGCAGCAGGTGGTAGAGGTCGCCGCGCCGCGGCCGGTCGAAGCCGGCCAGCCCGGGCCGGCCCTCGAAGGAAACGTGGAAGATCGAGGCCTCGCCGAAGACGGCACCCGGCGCGCCGGCGCGCTTCATGGCCTCCGACAGGCCCGCCCGCAGCTCGTCCCCCGCCTTGTTGGCCCGGGCGTGGAGGGAGCCGTCCGACACCGCCTCGAGCGTGGCGATGGCGGCTGCCGCGCAGAGCGGGTTGGAGTTGAAGGTGCCGTTCTGGGCCACCCGCTGGGCGCGGTCCCACACCGGGTCGCCGCGGTGGGCCATCATGGACATGAGGGGCTTCTTTCCCGCGACGGCCCCGCCGGGCAGGCCGCCGGCCACGATCTTGGCCAGCGTGGTGAGGTCGGGCGTCACGCCGAAATAGGCCTGGGCGCCGCCGGGCGCGTAGCGGAAGCCGGTGATCACCTCGTCGAAGATGAGGACGGCGCCGTGCCGGGTCGTGAGGCTCCTGAGCTCCTGGAGGTAGCCGGGAATCGTGGGCGTGGTGCCGGCCTGACCGCCGGCGGGCTCCAGGATGACCGCCGCCACGTCCCCGCGCTGGAGCATGGCCTCCACCGCCTTGACGTCGTTGGGGGGGCAGAGCAGCAGCTGGTCCAGCACGCCCGCCGGCACCCCCGCCGACATCGGGACGTCGAAGGGCGGGTTGACGCCGGCCACCACGCCGTCGGCCCAGCCGTGGAAGTGGCCGTGGAACTTCACGACCTTCGAGCGGCCCGTGTAGGCGCGCGCGATACGCATGGCCAGATGCGTGGCCTCGGTGCCGGACATGGTGAAGCGCACCATCTCGGCGGAGGGGATCAAGCGCGAGACCAGCTCGGCCCAGCGCACCTCGAGCTCGTGGCAGGCGCCCGGATGGGTGGCGCGCGCGGCCTGCTGCTGGATGGCCGCCACAACGGCGGGGTGGCAATGGCCGAGGAAGAGCGCGCCGTGCCCCATCCAGTAGTCCACGTACTCGTGGCCGTCCACGTCCCACTTGCGCGAGCCCTGCGCCCGCTCCACGTAGATGGGGAAGGGGATCAGGTGGCGGCCGTCGTGGGTGACGCCGCCCGGGATCACGCCGCGCGCGCGCTCCCAGAGGGCGGCCGACTTGGGGTGGAGGCTGCGGTAGGTCTCGTGAACCTTCGACGGCTTCGCGGGCTGCGTCATCTCGCTCGTCCTCCGGTCTGTCGCGATTTTGCGGCGACCCTCAGTAGCTCCAGCATGCCTACATGCGCCTCCCAGGGCAAGCCGTCCACGGTGGGCTCGGGGCGGCGGGTGATGCCGTCCACGGCGCCGGCCTCGACACAGGCGGCGACCATCCGGCGCTCCTCCTCGGCCGAGTGCAGGAGATCGCTCCCGTCGAGCCGCGACAGCTCGGCGACGACGCCGTAGGCACCCCAGTTGGAGGTGCCGGCCACCACCAGGTGGCGCACCGTGACCACGGAGGCCATGAGCCGCGCCTTCGCACCACTGCGCGCGATCCGCCCGAGCACATTGCCCATGCCAATCTCGTTGCCGCCGTCGCCCACGCCGATGGTCACCAGCCGGCGCGGCGCCACGAGGAACAGGGCGTCGAGCGGCGCATTCCACGCGCGGATGGATTCCCCGCGGAAGTTCAGGTAATCGCCCGTGCGCGTCCGGCCCAGGCGCTCGATGGCGACGAGATGGGTCGGCGCGTGCTCGGCCAGGAACCGGCGGGCCACGGCCGCCGCGGACGCCGCGGTCGCGTGGAAGGTGACGATCGAGGCGGACTCGCCGAGCGATCGCAGCGCGGCTGCGAGCGGCGGCACGGTGACGGGGTCGGTCACGAAGCTGACGTGCTTGCCCAGCCGGCGGAGCGCCCGGCCCAGCGAGGCGGCGCCGGGCGGCCCGTCGGTCTCGGGCAACCCGGGGCCCACGGCGAAGCCCGTGGTGATGAGGATGCGGCGGCCCCGCGCCAGCGCGCGCGCGGCCCGCTCCGCTCCCCCCGCGACGAAGAACCCCGCGATGCCGCGGCCGCCCGGATCCAGGGCCAGGAGATGATCGATCATGCGCAGGGAGCGAGGCGGCACGCGGGGGCCAGGCCTATCGGCGGGGCGGCGCAGGACCGGCCGGAGCAGGCGGAGCGGCGGGCGCCGGCGGGGCGGCCGGACCGGCCGGCGGCGCGTCCGACGATGGCGCGAGCCCTTCGGGCTGCTTCACGCCGAAGTACAGGCTCGTGGCGAGAGCGCCGCTCGGGTCGAAGACCACGACGAGCCCGGCGCGGTAGACGAACATCTCCCGCTCGTCCTTGGCTCCGACCTGGTCGGGCGGGCCCCATCCGTCCAGGATGGTCCGGCGGCCGAAGATGAACGGTTTCGGGTCCAGTCTCACCACGCGCACCACCGACGGGCTGTAGCCCGAGGGCGTGAGGAGGCCGAAGTCCACCGTCATCCGGATAAAGCCCACGGGGGCCTGGCGCCCCTCGTACAGCCACTCGAGGGTGTCGTACCCCTCGAGCTTGCGCCGGGTCTCCTTGGTCGGAGCGCCGTAGCGCTCGCGCACCTGCGGGGCGGTGGTGACGCCGGGCTCGATGCCGCCCCACTCGGCCGCATGGCCCGCCTCCGGCCAGACGGCGAGCAACGAGAGGGCCAGCGCGCCCAGCAGCGGGAGGGGCAGCCTCGCCACGCTCAGTAGCCCAGCGCCGCGCCGTCGCCGCGGGGATCCGCGCCGCCGGCCATGCTGCCGTCCCTCAGCGTGATGCCGTGGGCGTGGCCCATCTGGCTGGCCCAGTCGGAGACGACGCGCACGTTGTGGCCGCAGCGGGCCAGGTCCGCGAGCGCGCCGGCGGGGACGCGCCCCTCGATCCTGAGGATGTCCGCCGGCTCCCCCGGGTTGACGGGGCCGTACATGAAGCGGGGCCGCTCGATGGCCTCCTGGATCTCCATGCCGTAGTCGAGGATGTTGGTGATGGCCTGGACGTGGAACATGGCCTGGCCATCGCCACCCATGGTGGCGTAGCCCAGCACGGGGCGCGCTTCGCGGGTGACCATGCAGGCCGTGAGCGTGTGGAAGGGGCGCTTGCGCGGGGCGAAGCAGTTGGGGTGGGCGGGATCGGTGTTGAAGTAGGCGCCGCGGTTCTGGAGCACCACCCCCGTGCCGGGCGCGACCACTCCCGAGCCGAAGGACTTGTAGAGGCTCTGGATGACGCTGATCAGATTGCCCCGGGCGTCGGCCACCACGAAGCCCGTCGTGTCCCCGTCGGGATCGCCCCAGGCATGGTGCTGCGCCTTCTCCGGATCGAAGCCCGCGCGCCGCCGCGCGGCATAGGCCGTGGCGAGGAGGGATGCCACCGGGATCTTCGCATGCTCGGGATCGGCCACCCAGCGGTCACGGTCGGCATAGGCGAGCTTGGTCATCTCGAGCAGGAGATGCAGCCGCTCGGCGGAGTCCGGGGAGTGCGCCGCGAGGTCGAAGCCCTCGAGGAGATTGAGCGTGAGCAGGGCGGCCATGCCCTGGGTGGGCGGCGGGGTCTCGTACACCGTGTGGCCGCGGTAGGTCGTCTGGATGGGCTCGCCCCATTCCCCCGAGTGCTCGGCGAGGTCTCCGGCCACGAGGAAGCCTTCCCGCTCCAGCCGCCCGGCGATGGCCCGGGCCACACGGCCGCGATAGAAGAGATCGGGCTCGTCGGCGAGCTCGGCGAGCGTGCGGGCGAGATCCAGCTGGCGGAAGCAGTCGCCCCGCTCGGGGAAGCTTCCGCCGGGCACGAAGATGCGCCGCCACTCCGGGTCCTCGATCAGCTCGGCGCGCTCGCGGATGGCCTGGCAGACGATGTCCGAGATCGGGAAACCCTCGCCCGCGTGGTGGATGGCGGGCTCGAGCAGGCGTGCGAGCGGGCGGGTGCCGAAGCGCTCGAGCAGCATGCCCCACGCCCGCGTGACGCCGGGCACCGACACCGCGCCCGGCCCGAGGAATGGCACGGCCCCGAGCCCGCGGCGGGCCAGCTCGTCGAGCCCGGCGCGCGAGCCCGAGCGTCCCGCCCCGTTGAGGAAGTGGACGCGCCCGGTGGCGGCCTCGTAGTAGAGGCAGAAGAGGTCACCGCCCACGCCGCAGAAGCAGGGCTGGGTGACGGCGAGGACGGCGTTGGTCGCGACGGCGGCATCCGCCGCGCTGCCGCCCGCCTCGAGGGTCCGGACGCCGGCGAGGGAGGCCAGGGGGTGGCACGAGGCCACCATGCCCCGGCGCCCCATGGGCGCCTGGCGATGCGCGTAGCCGATCTGTGGCACTTCACGCCTCCGTGAACAGTCTCGAGATCTCGTCCTGCGGGAAGCTCGGCATGGGCGCGGCGCGGCCGCCCGAGACGAGCGTGACGCCCTCGCCGGCGGGCCTCACCTCGCCGATCACGGCACAGGCGACGCCACCCCCGCGGCAGGCGGCCAGCACCGCCTCGGCCGCCGCCGCGTCCACCGCCAGCAGCAGCGCGCCCGAGGCGATGGTGCCCAGCGGGTCGAGCCCGAAGGCGCGGCAGAGCCGCTCCCCCTCGGGGAGCACGGGGATCCGCTCGCGCTCGACGCGCAGGCCCACCTCTCCGGCCTGCGCCAGCTCCCAGCACGCCGTGGCCAGCCCGCCCTCGGTCGGATCGTGCATGGCGTGCACGCGCGCGGCGCCGCAGGCGAGCCGCGCCTCCGGCACCACGCTGATTCCCGGGGCGCGCAGGAACTGCCGCGCCCGCGCCACCACCGCCCGCGGGACGCCGCGCCGTTCCGCCTCCTCCCCGCGCTCGCGCGCGATGAGGGCCGCCCCCTCCAGCGGCACGCCCTTGGTGAGCAGCACGCGATCGCCCGGTCTGGCGCCGGCGGTCGTCACCAGCCTGTCCTTGTCGACCTCGCCCAGCATGGCACCGACGACGACGGCCCGGGCGAGGCCCGCCGTGATCTCGGTGTGCCCGCCGACCAGCGACGCGCCGATCTCCCCGCACGCCTCCGCGATCTCGGCGAATAGCTCCTCGACGCCCGGCTCCGTCGTCTGGCCTTCGGGCAAGAGCAGGGTGGCGAGGAACCACCGGGGGAGGGCGCCGCGCACCGCCAGGTCGTTGGCGTTCACGTGGACCGCGTAGCGTCCCATCTCGTCGGTGGCGAACGTGATGGGGTCCGTCGTCGCGACCAGGTACCGATCGCCCATGTCGAGGACCGCGGCGTCCTCTCCGACCCGCGGCCCCACCACCACGCGCTCCCCGTGCGTCACGTACTTCGCGAACAGCCGCTGCAGGGTCTCCGCCCTCACTTTGCCCACCGGGAGCGGCGGCATGGCGCAGGTAGTATAGGCAGGGCTCCGGTGGGGGTCAAGGCGCGGACGCCGTCGAAGTTGCTATGATACGGGCCCGTGGCGGACCAGATCCTCGAGTGCGTCCCGAACATCAGCGAGGGCCAGGACCCGCGCGCGGTGGAGGGGCTGGCCGGGGCCGTCCGCGCGACCGCGGGCGTGAGGCTCGTGGACGTCCACGCGGACCCGGACCACAACCGATCGGTGTTCACCTTCCTCGGCGCGCCCGGGGACGTCGAGCGCGCGGCGCTGAGCCTGGCCGCGGCCGTCGCCCGGAGCGTGGACATGCGCGCCCACCGCGGCGTCCACCCGCGCCTCGGGGCGCTGGACGTGCTCCCGTTCGTGCCGCTCCGGGGGCTCACCATGACGGCGGCCGTGGAGATCGCCCGCCGCGCGGGCCAGACCATCGCCCTGACGCACGACCTGCCCGTCTACTTCTACGCGGCGGCGGCGCTGTCTCCGGCGCGCCGCTCGCTGCCTGCCATCCGCCGGGGCGAGTACGAGGGGCTCCCGGAGAAGCTCGCCGATCCCGCCTGGCGCCCCGACGCAGGCCCCGCGCGCTTCAACCCGCGGCTGGGCGCGACGGCCGTGGGCGCGCGCGAGCCGCTCGTCGCGTTCAACGTCTGGCTCGACTCCTCGGACCCCGAGGTGGCGCGTGCGATCGCGCGGGCCGTGCGCGAGTCCTCGGGCGGGCTCCCCGGCGTCCAGGCCATGGGCGTGCCGCTGGCCCGGCGCGGCCTGGTCCAGGTCTCCATGAACCTGCTGGACTACCGGCGGACCTCGCTGGCGCGCGCCTTCGACGCCGTCGAGGCCGAGGCCGTGCGGCACGGCGTCGCGATCCGGCGCGGAGAGCTGGTGGGGCTGGCGCCGCGGGCGGCCTTCGAGGGGCGCGCGCCCGAGAGCGTGGGGCTCGCGGACTTCACCAACGCGAAGTACCTCGACACCCACCTCCCGCCCCCCGAGCGGGACTCCGACTGACCTGAAACTTCACCCGGCGGCAACCTTCGGCACCAGAGTGTAGCCGAGGGTCCTGGCTGTTTCGGTGAGTGCTGCCAGGCGCCGGGTCTGGAACTGGTGGTCGTAGGCCTGTTCCCCGATGTCGACGTAGTCGTGTCCGTAACGGAGCATCCGGTAGATGAGCCGCGCGAGTTGCCGGGCGGTCGCGAAGACGGCGACCGCGCCCCCCTTGTGGCGAGCGATGCGGCGGAAGGAGGCGCCGAGGGCGGTCTTGGAACGTTGGAGCGACGTGGCCGCCATGCGCAGGACACCCGCGATGCGATTGGCCCCCAGACCGTTGCGTCGCTTCTTCAAGGGCTTGCCGCCCGAGATCGGCGTCCGCGGACACAGGCGCAACCACGAGACGAAATGGTCTTCCGACGGGAAGGCGGCCAGATTGGGGCCGACTTCGGTCAGGACCACCTGGGCGGCGCCGGCACTGATGCCGTCGACGCGCGTCAAGTCGACGCCGGCAAAGCGCCAGAGGGTGGTTCGGGCCGACTGCTCCCCGCGCGCCTTGATGGCTTTCTCCTTGGCCGGATTGGGGTGGGGTGGCACCGGTTCCGCCTGCCGTTCGGGCGGGTGCAGGGCCGCGACCTCCTGGAGGAGCTGCGCCTCGTACGCGGCGATCTCGGTTTCCAGCGCGTCGAACAGACGGAGCGTGGACGCCAGGTTGAACAGATGCTCGTCGCGCCAGGTGCCCGTGAGATACCGCGCGATCTCCGCGGCCGACTTCCCACAGCGTCGATCCCGGTGCCTGGCCAGACGGGCCGGATCGCGTTCGCCCCCGACGATGGCGCGCACGATCGCCATGCCGGTCACCCCGGTGAGGTCGGTGACGGCGCGATGCACCTGCACGTTCATTTGATCCAGCGACTTCTGCATCCACTGGACACACCGTGTGCGCTCGGCCACGAGATTGGCCAGCTGGCGGTGGAGGGCGCGCAGCCGGGTGATGGCCTCGCCCGGGCGGAACGAGCCCCGCAGCAGTCCGCAGCTGTGGAGCAGTTGGAGCCACTGACAGTCACTGACGTCGGTCTTCCGCCCCGGGACGTGGTGCAGTTGGCGGGCGTTGACGAGCACGACCTCGATGCCCCGCGACTCCACCAGCTCGTAGATGGGAATCCAGTAAACCGACGTGCTCTCCATGGCCAGCGACTCCACGCCTTGTTCGGCCAGCCAGTCGGCGAGCGCCTGCAGCTGATCGGTTGTCGTCCCGAAGCGCCGCACGTTCGGGGTGCCGTCGGCGCGCCCCGGGCCGCACACCCAATGCTCGGAGCTACCCACGTCCAGCCCGGCCACCATGGGCCGAATGGCGGGAAGCGGGGTGGCTGAGGGGATCGCGTGCTTCCGGTTGCCCTTGTTCCCAGGAACGGTCATATACTCACCTCGTGTGGCACTGGCCCCGACCCGAGGTGGCAGTAGGTCTGGATTCTGACCTGGGAGAGTGCGCACGCGGTGCTACCCGCGTGAACCTCATCAATGAACGATGGCCGACTCGGGCCCAAACTAGCCCTGGGGCACGTGCGCTCCAATGCGTTAACGGGGCATGACTGTCGGGGCCACGCCACCACTCCCATACCATATGAACGCTCCAAGTTTCACTCTCGAATGATCCGCCGCAGGCGGGGGCGAAACCAGCCCGAATCGGTCGTGGGTGCGGGCGTGACGCGGAGCGGGCGCGCAAGGAGCTAGCCCGAATCGGTCGTGGGTGCGGGCGTGACGCGGAGCGGGCGCGCAAGGAGCTTCGGCCCGGGGTCAGGCGACGGTGAGGAGCTTGAGGAGATCGGCCGTGAGGTCGTAGAGCTGGGCGCAGCCCCCGGCGCCGCCGAGCAGGGTCTGGATGCGCTTGCGCAGGAGCGCGTCGACGGGCTGGCCGACCATCGAGGCGATCTTCCGCTGCGGCTCGTCGCAGATGCCGCGGTAGGGCAGCCGCGAGACCACCGCGTCGGCCGCGACGATGGCGCCCGCGCCCAGGTCGACCTCGTAGTGGAGATCGAAGCCGTGGACGTTGTCGTGCATGGAGTGGAAGAGGTCGAGGCGCCGTCCCGTGCGCACCAGCCGCGAGAGCTTCCTCCGCTGGAAGATCTTCACGGCCCCTGGCGGCGGGCTGTAGAGCTGGGCCGCCATGGGCGTGCTCACCTCGCGCGTCTCGAAGAGCGCGCGCCCCGCCTGCGTGTAGGTGAAGCAGGAGTCGGGCAGGTCGGCCCAGCCCGAGGTGTCCAGCTCCCAGCAACGCCTGGCATCACCGGGGCGCAGATCGGCGACGGCAGCGGCCGGGAGTCTCGTCACCTGGCGGGCCAGGCGGGCAACCTCGATGCCGGCGTCCACGAAGAGCCCGGCCCCGGCCCGCTGGCCCGTCACTTCCGTCAGGCGCTTCGTGAAGCCGCCCACCATGCGCGCGCCGGCGAGGTCCTGGAAGGTGCGGGCGATGGCCGGATCGGCGCCGCCGCCCAGGACGCGCGCCGCGGCCTCGCGGACCTCGTAGCCGGGCGGCGGGGTGCAGACGGCGCGCACCTCCACGGCGAAGTCGTCGTCGGCGATCCGCACCGTGTGGGTGAAGGCCTCGGCAGGGGTGCCATCCACCCGCCCTTCCATCACCCGCTCGTAGCGGTCGCGGCCCTCGAGGTGGGGGGAGGCGATCATCGCCGCCGGTGCCTCACTTCGGCAGATACTTCTCGGGGTTCTGGTCGAACTTGACCTTGCACCCCACGGCGCAGAAGTAGATCATCTGCCCCTTGTAATTGGTCTGGGCGGCGGCCTTCTTCGGGTCCACCTCCATGTTGCACACCGGATCCTTTGCCATGGCCATTCCTCCTCGTGGCTGACTTGCCGCCGTGAACCGCTTCAGGCGCAGGCTGTTGGCGACGACGGAGACGGACGACAGCGCCATGGCCGCCCCCGCCAGGATCGGCGACAGCAGGATGCCCGCCACCGGGTAGAGCACGCCCGCCGCCACCGGCACCAGGACCAGATTGTAGCCGAAGGCCCAGCCGAGGTTCTCGCGGATGATGCGGATCGTCCGGTGGGAGAGCGCCACGGCGGTGGTCACGCCGTGCAGGTCCCCCCGCATGAGGGTGACGTCCGCGGCCTCCATGGCCACGTCCGTCCCCGAGCCCATGGCGATGCCGACATCGGCCTGGGCCAGCGCGGGGGCGTCGTTGATGCCGTCGCCGACCATGGCCACGAGCCGTCCCTCCGCCTGGAGCCGCTTGATCTCGGCCGCCTTCTGGTCCGGCAGGATGTCGGCGAGGACGCGGCCGATGCCCGCCTGGCGGGCGATGGCCTCGCCCGTGAGATGCGTGTCGCCCGTGAGCATGACCACCTCGAGGCCCAGCGCCTGGAGGGCCGCCACGGCGCTCGGGGCCTCGGGCTTGAGCACGTCGGCCACCGCGATCAGGCCCAGCGCCTCGCCCCCGAAGGCGACGAAGACCGCGCCCTTGCCGTCCTTGGCCAGCTGCCGCGCGCGGGCCTCGAGCGTCCCCACCTCGATCCCGCGGGCGGCCATGAGGCGCGCATTCCCGAGCAGGATGCGGCCGTCCTCGGCCAGCGCGTCCACGCCCTGGCCGGGCACGGCCTGAAACTCGCTGACGGGCGGCAGCGCGAGCCCGCGCGCCTTGGCCGCCGACACGATGGCCTCGCCCAGGGGGTGCTCCGAGCCCTGCTCCGCCGCGGCCGCCAGCGCCAGGAGCTCGTCGGCCGAGGCGCCCTCGGCGGGGACCAGGTCCGTGACGGCCGGCTTGCCCACCGTGAGGGTGCCGGTCTTGTCGAAGATGACGACGCCCACCTTGTGGAGCTGCTCCAGCGCCTCGGCGCTCTTGATGAGCACGCCCAGCTCGGCTCCCTTGCCGGTGCCCACCATGATCGCGGTCGGCGTGGCCAGGCCCATGGCGCAGGGACAGGCGATGACGAGCACGCCCACCGCGTTGGCGATGGCGTAGAAGAAGGCGGGCTCCGGGCCCCAGGCCCACCAGACGCCGAAGGTCACGGCCGCGACGGCGAGGATCACCGGGACGAAGACCGCCGCCACGCGATCGGCCAGCCGTTGGATGGGCGCCTTGGAGCCCTGCGCCTCCTCCACGAGCCTGATGATCTGCGCCAGCACGGTGTCCTTGCCCACGCGCGTCGCGCGGAAGGTGAAGGTCCCGGTGCGGTTGACCGCGCCGCCGACCACGGAGGCCCCCGCCGTCTTCTCGACGGGGAGGCTCTCGCCGGTGAGCATGGACTCGTCCACGGCCGAGGCGCCCTCCACCACCAGGCCGTCCACGGCGATGCGCTCGCCCGGCCGCACCCGCAGGAGGTCGCCCGCCGCGACGTCGCTGATCGCCACGTCCTCCTCCCGCCCGTCGCGGAGCACGCGCGCCGTCCTCGGCTGGAGCGCCATGAGCCGGCGGATGGCCTCCGAGGTGCCGCCGCGGGCGCGCGCCTCGAGCCAACGGCCCAGGATGAGGAAGGTCATCAGCAGCGCCGAGGCCTCGTAGTACGGCATGGCGCCCGTCGCCATGAAGGTATGCGGCCAGAGCGTCACGGCCACGCTGAAGAGGTAGGCGGCGCTGGTCCCGATGGAGACGAGCGTGTTCATGCTCGCCGAGCGGTGCCGGAGCTCCCGGAGGAACGCCGCGTGGAACTGCCAGCCCACCCAGAGCTGCACCGGCGTCGTCAGGGCGAAGAGGACCCAGTGCTCGCGCAGCACGGCCGGCGCCCACGGGAACAGCTCGTGCATGCTGCCGAGGAGGACGGGGACGGAGAGGAGGGCGCCCACGGAGAACTTGAGACGCAGACGGCGGTCCTCGGCCCGGCGCTCCGCCCGCTCGCGGTCCTCGGCCTCGGGCGTCGCGGCGATCTCCTCGGGCACCGCGTAGCCGGCCGCGTCCACGGCGGCCCGGAGGGCGGGGAGCCCGACCCGCTCGGGATCGAGCCAGACGGTGGCGCGCTCCGTCGCGAGGTTCACCGCCGCGCGGCTCACGCCGGGGACGCCGAGGAGGGCGCCCTCGACCTTGCCGACGCAGGCGGCGCAGTGCATGCCCTTCACGGGAAAGTCGAGACGAGTGGCTGGCTCGGCCATGGCTCCGTCCTCGCCGCTAGCGGCCGCCGAAGCGGGAGAAGACGTCGAGCAGCTCGTCCATCTTCTTCTGCCGCTCCCGCGCATTCCCGGAGCGGATGGCCTCCGTGACGCAGGAGGCGATGTGGTGCCCCAGCACGAGCTTCTGCACCTGCTCGACGGCGCCCTGCACCGCCGAGAGCTGGAGGAGGATGTCCACGCAGTACTTGTCCTCTTGCAGCATGCGCTGGATGCCCTGGACCTGCCCCTCGATGCGCCGGAGCCGCCCCAGGGTCTTTGCCTTCGCCTCCTCGTCGATCATGTCCCGCGCCTCCAGAGTGAGGGAGCCGCGCTCGCCCGGTCGTGGAATATACCCTACCCCGGTAGTCTATCACGGGCGCGGCCGGCCCGGGCTGCTCGAGGATCTTCGCGGGGGGGGAGTGCCACGGCCGGCTGCCCCGGACGGCCAGCTCGCGCCACGGTCTCGGTACTACACGCAAGACGAGCAAGATGGGGCGCCCTGTCGGCGAGCTTTCCAGTTTCGACCGCCAGGGCCTTGCGCCAATCCAGCGCCTTCAGAATTTCATCAAGTCTATCGGCGACATATGGCCCGAACAGAGGCCTGGCACGCCGGCTGCAGAGGGGTCCACCACTAGGCTCGCACCCGGATGACCGGGGAAAAAAGGAGGTTCATATGAGGCGGTTTCTCGTCGTTCTTCTTGCATTGGTGCTGTGCGGCCCGGCTCTGGCCTGGGCGGGCCCGGTCATCCTGGGCGGTGACGACCTCACCGACCACGGCTCGCGGAGCGGAGCCGGGGCCAACCTCGAGGGCTGGCTCTACATCGAGAAAGCCCTGTCGAATCTGAGCACTGGCGTCACACGCACAGGGCCCTTCACGTCAGACATCGCCGCCCTCGGCTCGGCCGACGGGGGCTGCCCCCCTGCCTGTTCGGGTGGCAACGCAGGTGACGCGATCGGTTCGGCAGCGAGCAACCTCGGGCTCACTGTCGGCTTTTTTGACGGTACCACGGCCATGGACGCGTTCTTTGCCGGCCTCGCGGCAGGCGCCGTCAATCCCCGGATGATCTGGCTGGCCGGAGACGGCGCCGCCAACGACATGGACGCCGCCGAAGCCGGGGTGCTCACCACCAACGCCTCAGCCCTGGACGCCTTCGTGGCATCGGGTGGTGGCCTGATGTCTCACGGCGACGACAGTGTCTACGGCTGGCTGTCCGCTCTGCTCCCGGGTATCAGTGCGGTCCCCGGCTGCAGCTCTTCGGGGGCGACGCTCACCCCGGCTGGCACGGCCGCCTTCCCCGGCCTGAGCAACAGCGACGTGGATGCCAATGCTGGCCCTTGCCACAACCACTTCGAGGGCGACTTCGGCGGCCTGGTATCCCTCGTGAACGACGGGCTCGGAAGGCCCTACATCATCGGCGGCGGGGCCGGGACGCTCATCCGCTGCGGTGATCCCGGCCAGCCCCCGTGCCCGACCCCTGGGGTCCCCTTCCCGAGCACCCTGCTCCTGCTGACCGCGGCGGGCGGACTCGTGGTTGGGCTCCAGCGGACTCGCATCGGACAGCGTCGGCGCCGGCACCTGAAGGAGTAAGTCGCTCGGTTCCACACCCGGGGGGAGGCCGGGACGGCATTCGCCGTGTCGGCCTCCCCCCGCGTCTTGTTCCACCCCACCCGCGCATCGCTCACCCAGGGACTCGTCGCTCCTCCCGCGCCCGGTCGTGCCCGAGGCGGCTCAGGGGGAAAGATCCGGGAAGAGCAACTGCTGGCCGGCGAGCGGGGCTGCCCGACTGCGGCGCCCCGCGGGGGAGCGCGTCGCCTCTTTCTCGCTCCCGCCCCTCTTCTTCGCGGGCGGGGCGCGGCGCGGGCGCCGGGGGCGCGTCCACCCCTTCTGGCGGGCGATCTTCTCCCCCTGCTTGATGAGTAGCAGGTCCACCAGGCGCGCGAGCGGGTTGGTGAGGAGCTCCAGGTACCTCTCCCAGTAGCGGGGGGAGTAGGCGAGGGTCTTCATCTGGTCGCAGGCCAGCGTCAGCGCCGTGCGGTCGCCCTTCCGCGCGGCGATCCGGAGCTGCGCCAGGATCTTGGCGCGGCTGATCCTCGACGGGCGGCCGCTCATGGCCTCCCCCGGCTAGCCGGCGCCGAGATCGTACTCCTCGCGCTGGAAGGCGGCCACCGGCTGCACGGCGAGCTTCTTGCCGGTGAGGGCCTGGAGGCGCTCGATCCCGTCGCGCTCCGTGACGTCGAGATAGTGGGCCATCTCCGGGTGCACGCGGACGACGATCTCCGGGCCGGCCGCGTCCGGGGCCTCGGCCTGGACCTTCCGGAAGATCTCCGCGGCCAGCGTGGCGTCCGACTTCACCACACCGCTGCCCTTGCACGTGGGGCACGGCACGCAGAACATGGACTGCAGCCCCTGCCGGACGCGCTTGCGCGTCATCTCCACGAGGCCCAGCTCGGAGATCTCGAGCACGTTGGTGCGGGCCTTGTCCTCCGCCAGCGCCTTGCGCAGCGCGCGGGAGACCTGCTCGCGGTGCTCGGCGCGCTCCATGTCGATGAAGTCGATGATGATGATGCCGCCCAGGTCGCGCAGCCGGATCTGGCGCACGACCTCGGTGACGGCCTCGAGGTTGATCTTGAGCACGGTCTCCTCGAAGTCGCGCTTGCCCACGTACTTGCCCGTGTTGACGTCGATGGCGACCAGCGCCTCGGTGTGGTCGATGACGATGTAGCCGCCGGACTTGAGCCAGACGCGGCGCCGGAGCGCCTTCTCGATCTCCTTCTCGACGCCGGTCGCCTCGAAGATGGGCCGCCGGTCCTCCCAGCGCTTCACCCGCGAGGCGAGCTGCGGCACCAGCGAGGTCACGAACTGGAGGCACTTCTCGTAGGCCTCGGGGGTGTCCACCAGGAACTCCTCCACCTCGGGCGAGAAGAGGTCCCGCACCACACGGAAGGTGAGGTCCATCTCCTCGTGGAGGAGCGATGGCGCCTTGGCCGTCTCGAAGCGCCCCTGGATCTGGGTCCACAGGCGGCTCAGGAACTCGATGTCCGCCGTCATCTCCGTCTCGCCCTTGCCCTCGGCCACGGTGCGGACGATGAACCCCCCGCCGGCCGGCCGCAGCCCCTTGACGATCCCGCGCAGGCGATCGCGTTCCTCCTCGTCGTGGATGCGGCGCGACACGCCCACGTGCCGGGCCTGCGGCAGGTAGACGATGTAGCGGCCGGGCAGCGAGATGAAGGAGGTGATGCGCGCGCCCTTGGTGCCGAGCGACTCCTTGGACACCTGGACGAGGATCTCCTGGCCCCGGCCGAGCACCTCCTCGATGGGCGGGACGGCCACCCCGGCGCGCGCCTCCGGCCCGCCCGCGCCCGGATCCTCGTCGGGCACCTCCTCGTCCCCCTCCCGGAGGATGGCGGCGTCATCCTCGCCGACGTTCGCCGTGTAGTCCCCCACGAAGAGGAACGCGTCCTTGGCGAGCCCGATGTCCACGAAGGCAGCCTGCATCCCCGGCAGGACGTTGGTGACGACGCCCCTGTAGATGTTGCCGACGATGGAGCGGCGCCGGGCGCGCTCCACGTACAGCTCGGCGAGCTGGTGGCCATCCTGCACGGCGAGCCGCGTCTCGGTCACGCCGGCATTGACGACGATCCGTTTTCCCACGGCAGCCCTCGATCCGGGAGGCACACCCCCGGCGGTAACCCAGCGGTTACTGGAACTGCCGCATTCGCACGGAGAGCAGGAGCCCCAGCGCCATGAGCGAGACGACCATGGAGGACCCTCCGTAGCTCATGAACGGGAGCGGGATCCCCACCACGGGAAGAAGCCCCGTCACCATGCCCAGGTTGATCAGCGTCTGGGCGGCGAAGAGCGCGGTCACGCCGAGGGCCACGAGGCGCCCCCGCGGCTCCCGCGCGCCGGCGGCGATCTCGAACCCCCGGAGCACCAGGAGCCCGTACGCCAGGATCAGGACGAGGCACCCCACGAACCCCCACATCTCGGCGAACACGGCAAAGATGAAATCCGTATGGCGCTCCGGGAGGAAGGCGAGGCGGCTCTGCGTGGCGCCGCTGACGCCCTTGCCCAGGAGCTGGCCTGAACCGATGGCGATCTTGGCCTGGATCACGTTGTACGCCGTCCCGAGCGGGTCGCGGAACGGGTCCAGATAGACGAGCAGCCGCTCCCGCTGGTACTCCCTGAGCGCGACCCACCCGAGCGGCATGGCCGCCACCGCCCCGAGGGCGAACCCCGCCAGCACCTTGAGGCGCACCCCCACCCCCAGGAGCACGGCGGCCAGCACCGGCAGGAGCACCACGGCCGTCCCCAGGTCGGGCTGGCGCACGACCAGGAGGAACGGGACCACCGCGAGGCCCGCCGTCCACAGGAGGGTCGCCCGCGAGAGTGGCCGCGCCCACCGGGAGGTCAGCGCCCAGGCCAGCGTGAGCACGAAGATCAGCTTGAAGAGCTCCGACGGCTGGACGGTGAGCGAGCCCACGTGGATCCAGCGGCGGGCCCCCGAGACGGTCCGGCCCAGCACGAGCACGGCCACGAGCAGGCCGAGCCCCGCCACGTAGAGGAGGGGCGCGGCGCGGACCAGCGTCTGGTAGTCCAGGCTCGCCACCACCACGAGCGCGCCGAGCCCCACGCCCACCCACCAGAGCTGGCGGAGCGCGATCTCCGAGCCGGTCCCGCGGGCGAGGCTCCAGAGCGACAGGATGCTGAGGGTGACGATCGCCCCCACGGCCGCCAGGAGCGTCCAGTCCACGTTCTGGAGGAGCCGGCGATCGATCCCGGAGATCACGAGTCGGTGCCCGCGAACGCCATGGCCACCTTCTCGAGGAAGATGGCCCGGTAGATCGCGCGCGCGATGGGCGCGGCGACCTGTCCCCCCTTGCCCCCCCGCTCCACCAGGACGACGACCACGACCTGCGGGTCGTCGGCTGGCGCGAAGGAGGCGAACCAGGCGTGGTCCTGGCCGCGGGCGCTGTCGCTGTGAGCGATGCTCTGCGCGGTGCCCGTCTTGCCCGCCACCTCGATGCCCGGCAGCCGGGCCGCGTGCCCGGTGCCCTCGCTGACCACCCGGCGGAGGGCGTCGCGGAGGAAGGCCCACACCACGGGCGAGAGATCCACCTGGCCGGTCATGTGGCTCGTCTCGGAGTAGGCCAGCGTGCCGTCGGCCCGCTCCACGCGCTGGATCAGGCGCGGCTTCCAGAGGATGCCGCCATTGGCGACGGCGGCCATCATCCGCGCCACCTGGAGCGGGGTGACCAGCAGCTGCCCCTGGCCGATGGACATGTTGACGGTGTCCCCCCCGTGCCAGGGGCGGCCCTGGCGCCGCCTCAATGCCGGCGACGGGACGAACCCCGGCTTCTCGCCGCCGAGCTCGATCCCTGAGGGCGCGCCCAGCCCGAAGGCCCGGGCGTAGCGGGCCAGGGCGTCCGGCCCCACCTTGAGCCCGGCCTGGTAGAAGAACACGTTGCACGAGCGGACCAGGGCCGAGCGGAGATCCACGTGCCCGTGACCCCCCTCGAGCCAGTCCTTGAACGTCCAGGCCCCGAGCCGGAACTCGCCGTTGCAGTACGTCCGGTCCATCGGAGTGAGCGAGCCCTCCTGGAGTCCCGCCGCCGCCACCACGATCTTGAAGACCGAGCCCGGGGCGTACTGGCTCTGCAGCGCGCGGTTCAGCAGCGGGTGCGTCGGGTCCTTCACCAGCGCGAGCCAGGCCTCGCGATCGAGGTTGCCGGCGAACCGGTCGAGGCCGAAGGCCGGGCTCGAGGTCATGGCGAGGATGTCACCGCTGCGCGGGTCCAGGGCCACCACGGAGCCCGAGCGCCCCGCCAGGGCCGCCTCGGCAGCCTCCTGGATCCGGCGGTCCAGCGTGGTCACCACGTGGGCCCCGGGGCGCGGCTCCTCGCGCTGCATGACCTGCACGGGCCGGCCGAGGGCGTCCACCTCGATCCGCTCGCCGCCGTCCCGCCCGCGCAGGTGCTCGTCCAGCAGCCGCTCGAGGCCGACCTGGCCGATCATGTCCCCGCGCCGGTAGCGCCCCTGCCGCGTCTGCTCCTCGGTCACCTCCCGCACGTAGCCGAGGAGGTGGGCGGCGAAGGTGTTCGTGGGATAGACGCGCTGGGGCTCGACCTCCACGACCACGCCCGGCAGCTCGAGCTTCCACTCCTCGACCCGTGCCACCTCCTCCAGCGAGAGATCCCGCCGGACGCGCACGGGCCGCAACGAGTCAGCCGGGACGCGCGCCAGCATCTCCTGCAGCTCGGCGAGGGGGATCTTGAGGAGGATGGACAGGCGCGCCAGCACCGAGTCCCGGTCCTCCATCTCCCGCGGGATCAGCGAGACCGTGAAGGCGGGGCGGTTGTCCACCAGCGCCAGCCCGTGGCGGTCGTAGAGGATGCCCCGGGGCGCGGCCACGGGGCGGACGCGGATGCGGTTGCGCTCGGACATGTCGCGGAAGCGGGCGCCCTCCAGCACCTGGAGATACCAGAGCTGCCCGAGGATGCAGACGAAGCCCGCGGCCACCAGGAGCGTCATCGCCAGCACGCGGCGGCTCCACGCCTCCTGCCGGGCGCCCGGCGCCGCCCTCATCTCCACGACAGCCGCGCGCGCGCCGCCTCGGCAAGGCCGACGGCCACCAGGCACGCCGCGCCGAGCGCGCCGTTGTAGAGGGCCTGGGGCGCGATGACGTCGGCCAGCAGCGCCGAGAGGCTGGCGGGATAATGGAAGAGCTGGAGCAGGCCGAAGCGCAGGAGCCCCTCGCCCGCGGTGAGGAGCACGAGTCCCGCCACCTGCACGAGCGGGCTTCCCACCTGCAGCCGGCCGCCGGCCAGGCCGAGCGTGAAGCCCGCCAGCGCCTTGGTGAGCGCCTGGACGCCGACGAGGCCGCCGCCCGTGGCGTCCTGCAGCAAGCCGGCGAGGAAGCCCGCCAGGCAGCCGACCTCGGGCCCCCGGCGCAGCGCCAGGAACGCCATGACGACGAACGGCAGGTCAGGGATGGCCCCGCCCACGGAGAGGGCCTGGACCACGCTCGTCTGCGCCACGGCCCCACCGAGCGTCATCAGCAGGAGCCCGATCCTCACGAGCTGTCCCTCTGGAAGAGCGCCGCCAGATCCATTGGCGTCTGGCCGGTCAGGAGCAGCACCTCCTCGACCCTGGCGAAGTCCGCCGCCGGAGCGAGCACCGCGAAGTGGAAGAGGGCGGAGCCCTTGTCCTCGACGGCCAGGACGCGCCCCACGGGGAGCCCCTTCGGGAAGACCTGGCCCAGGCCCGAGGTGACGATGAGGTCACCGGGGAGGATGCCCGCTCCGTCACGCGCCATGAACTTGAAGCGGAGCGTCCCCCCCGGCTCGCCCTCGACGAGCCCGGCCGTGCGGGTCCGCTGGACGAGGGCCCCCACCACGGAGGCCGGGTCGGTCAGGAGCTGCACCACCGAGGCGCCCGGGCGGACGCGGACGACCCGCCCCACGAGCCCATCGGGCACGATGACGGGCGTCTGGGTGGTGACACGGTCGCCGACCCCGCGGTTCACCGTGAGCGCCCGCACCCAGCCGCCGCTCTCGCGGCCGATCACCTCGCCCGCCAGGGTGGCCAGCGGCAGCCGCTGGCGCAGCGCCAGGAGCCGGCGCAGCCGCGCGTTCTCCTCCTGCGCCTCGCGGACCTGCAGCGACTCGACCCGGAGGCGCTCGTTCTCGGCGCGCAGCACGAGGTTCTCGCGCCACGCCGCCTTCCACTCGCGATAGCCGGTCCAGAGGGACTGCGCCCCGCGGTGCGCCCGGGCGAGCACGGCCTGCGCGGGGGTCGTGAGGACGGACAGCACGTCGGCGGCCCGCCCCGTGCCGCCCCCCCGGGTCTGAACCGTCAGGAGCAGCAGGCAGACCAGCACCACCGACATCAGGAGCGCGTACCTGCGAAATCTCACCGACGGCCACCCGCAGCGGCGGCGTCCGGCGCGCCCGGCCAGGGGAGCGCTAGGCGGGGATCGCCACCTTCTTGAGGAGATTGAGTTCGTCCAGAACCTTGCCGGTGCCGAGGGCCACGCAGGACAGCGGGTCGTCGCCCACGGTGATGGGGAGATCGGTCTCCTGGCGCAGGAGCAGATCCAGGCCGCGGAGGAGGGCCCCGCCCCCGGTCAGCACGATGCCCTTGTCCACGATGTCCGCCGCCAGCTCCGGCGGCGTCCGCTCGAGACAGGTGCGCACGGTGTCCACGATGGCCATGACGGGCTCCCGGAGGGCCTCGCGGATCTCCTCGTCGGTGACGACGATGGTCTTGGGAATCCCGTCGATGAGGTCGCGCCCCTTCACCTCCATGGTGATCCGCTCGCCCCCATTGGGGTAGGCCGACCCGAGCTTGATCTTGATCTCCTCCGCGCGCCGTTCGCCCACCAGCAGGTTGTAATGCTTCTTGATGTACTGGACGATGGCCTCGTCCATCTCGTCGCCGGCGATGCGGACCGACTTCGAGTAGACGATGCCGGAGAGCGAGATCACGGCGACCTCCGTGGTGCCCCCTCCCATGTCCACGATCATGTTGCCGCCCGGCTCCTCGATGGGCAGCCCGGCACCGATCGCCGCGGCCATCGGCTCCTCGATCAGGTACACCTCGCGCGCGCCGGCCTGCATCGCCGAGTCGCGCACCGCGCGCTTCTCCACCTGCGTGATGCCCGAGGGCACGCCGATCACGATGCGCGGCCGCACCAGGGTCTGCCGGCGGTGCACCTTGCTGATGAAGTAGTGCAGCATCTTCTCGGTCACGTCGAAGTCGGCGATGACGCCGTCCTTCAGCGGGCGGATGGCGGTGATGTTGCCGGGGGTGCGGCCGAGCATGGCCTTGGCCTCGTGGCCCACCGCGAGCACCGAGTGGTCGGCCTGGTGGATGGCCACGATGGAGGGCTCGTTCATCACGATCCCCGCGCCCCGCACGTAGACGAGGGTGTTGGCCGTGCCGAGGTCGATGGCGAGGTCGTTGGAGAAGAGTCCGGCGAGCAGGCTGAACAGCATGATGACTCCTGTGTGACGCCCGACGCGGTTAACGAGGGGTGACCGTCTGTCCTAATCTAGCACCGGCCCGGGCGCGGCACAACGGGCCATCTCGCCTGCGAGGACGCCGGCGCGCCCGCCGGCCGCGCGCGTCAGCGGATGCCCAGGGTGTCCGGCAGCCAGAGGGACAGCGCCGGGACGTAGGTGACCAGGAGCAGCGCCGCCGCCAGCGCGACCACGAAGGGCATGGCCCAGCGCGAGATCTCGGTCATGGGGGCGCCCGAGATGTGCGAGGCCACGTAGAGGTTCACGGCCACCGGCGGCGTGATGGTGCCGACGGCGAGGTTGACGGTCATCATCACGCCGAACCAGACGGGGTCCCAGCCGAACTGCTTCATGAGCGGGAGCAGGATCGGCAGGAAGACGTAGTAGATGGAGATGGCGTCGAGCAGCATGCCGGCCACCAGCAGCATGGCGTTGAGGAGCAGCAGGATCACCACCGGGCTCGTGCTGAGCCCGACGAGCGCTGCCGCCGCGCGGTCCATGATGCCCATGGTCGAGCCCGTCCAGGAGAAGAGCCCGGCGAAGGCCACCACCACCATGACCACGGAGGTGGACACGGCGGCGTCGCGGAACGTCTCGTAGAGGTCGCGCCAGGCGAGGTTCCGGTGCACGGCGAGTCCCACGAAGAGGCCGTAGGCCACGGCCACCACGGCCGCCTCGGTGGGCGTGAACACCCCGCCGTAGATCCCGCCCAGGATCACGACGGGCGCCAGGAGCCCCCACTTCGCCTCCCAGGCCGCGCGGCGGATCTCGGCCCAGGTCCCCCAGCGCTCGCCGCCCCAGCCGTGGCGCCGCGCGATCCACATCGTCGGCGCCACGAGCGCCAGGCCCATGAGGAGCCCCGGCACCACGCCCGCGGCGAAGAGCCGCGCGATGGAGGCCTCCGTGATGACGCCGTAGACCACGAAGGCCACGCTGGGGGGGATCAGCACGTCCGTGGTCGCGGCCGCGGCCACCAGGGCCGCCGCGAACCCGACGGCGTACCCGCGCCGGACCATGGCCGGGATCATCACGGTGCCGATGGCCGCCGTGTCGGCCGGGCCCGTGCCCGAGATGGCGCCGAAGAACACGCACCCGCCGATGGCGACCAGGCCCAGCCCGCCGGGCACGGGGCCGATCATCAGGTTCAGGAGGTTGACGAGCCCGCGCGACAGGCCCGCGCGGTCCATGACGAAGCCGGCCAGGATGAAGAACGGAATCGCCAGCAGCGGGAACTTCGCGATGTTCGCGTAGACGTTGGCCGCGGTGACCTGGATGCCGAGGTTGAACTGCCAGAGAAAGAGCAGGGCCGTGAGGCCGATGGAGGTGACGATGGGGACGCCGAGGCACAGGAGCAGGAAGAAGCAGCCGAAGAAGAGGAGCCCCGGCTCCATCTACTCCCCGAGCCTCCGCTGGGCCCGCAGGGCGCCCTGCACGATCCGGAGAAGGATGAGGGCGCCGATGACCGGGATGCCGGCCGTGTACCACCACTGCGGGATGGCGAGCGCCTCGGAGGTGGTTCCGAGCTGGCGCTCGCTCCGGATCTGTCCCACGCCGAAGTAGATGAGGGCGGCGAACAGCGCCAGCGCGAGGGCGGCCGCGAGCCAGATCGCGCAGCGCTGCATGCCCCGAGGCATCCGCTCGACGACCCACGTGAAGCCCAGGTGCAGCCCCTCGCGGAAGGCCACGGAGGCCCCGAGGAGCGTGAGCCAGACGAAGAGGCTCACCACCACCGCCTCGGTGAAGGCCAGCGAGTAGCGGATGAGGTAGCGGGTGACGACGTTGAGGAGCGCGATGGCCGTCATGACCGCCAGGAGGAGGACGCACGCGCCCTCCTCCAGGCGGTCGAGCCACCGGCTCACGCGCGCGGGCTCGCGCGCCTACTTCGTCCGGGCGACGATCGTCTCGGCCGACTTGACCAGGTCGGCCCCGACCTCGGTCACCCACTTGTCGTAGACGGGCCTGGTCTTCGTCCTGAAGGCGGCCAGCTCGGCCGGCGACAGCGTGACCACCTCCATGCCGTTCTTCTTGAGTGTCTCGACGGCCTCCGTGGAGCCCTCGAGCCCCGCGCGCGCCCCCTTCTTCTGCCAGGCCATCACCTCCAGCGCCGTCTTCTTGACGATGTCGCGGTCGGCGGGCGTCAGGCTCTCCCAGGTGATCTTCGACACGCCGAGGATCAGGGGATCGATGGCGTAGCTCCACAGGGAGATGTTCTTGTGCACCGTCCAGAGCTTGTACGGGAAGATGACGGACACGACGGGGTTCTCCTGGCCGTCCACCGTGCCCTGCTGGAAGGCGGTCTGGGCATCGCCCCAGTTCATGTTGATCGGGTTGGCGCCCAGCGCCCGGAAGGTGTCGATGAAGATCGGCGAGCCCACCACCCGCACCTTGAGCCCATCCATGTCCCCGGGCTTGCGCACCGGACGCTTGGAGTTGGTGATCTGGCGGAAGCCGTTCTCCCCCCAGGCCAGCGGGAGCACGCCCTTGGCCTCGACGAGCTTGAAGAGCTTCTGCCCGGGCTCCCCGCTCTCCACCGCGTCCAGCGCCTTGTAGGAGCCGGCGAACAGGAAGGGCATCGCGAAGAGGTTGAGCTCCTTGACCTGCGGCGACCAGTTGATGGTGGAGCCGAGCGCGAAGTCGGCCACCCCCTGGTTCAGCAGCGTGAACTCGTTGGTCTGCTTGCCGGCGAAGAGCTGGCCGGCAAAGTAGTTCTTGACGTTGATCCGGCCCTGCGTGCGCTCCTTGAGGAGATCGGCGAACCTCGTCGCCGCCTCCCCCCAGGGGCCCGTCGGGCCCACCACCAGACTGTTCTTGAACTCGGGCTTGTACTGCGCCGCGGCAGGAGCCGCGGACCAGGCGACGAGAAGCGAGAGGGACAGCGCAACGGGCAGGAAGCGTTTCATGGTGGTATCTCCTTGATTTGGCCGGTTCCCGCGAGCGGGTATAGCATGCCTCCGGAAGATGTGTCAACACGCGTCCCACATGGACGCATCGGGCGGAAATACCGCTTGACAGCGGGGCGGTGCGCTTGTAAAGTGAGGTGCGGTTCTAGGTTCATCCGGTCAGCCGATTGGTAGCGGGCACGAAGACGCGAAAGTCGAGATCAACGCCGCGGGGGCCTCAAGCCCAGCGGCGTTTCTGTTTGTCCTCCATTGTCGGAGGGCCCCCCGCCATGGTGGCGGGGTATCACCGAGGCGCAAGCCTCAGAAGAAAGGGTAGTGGTCCATGGCACAGGGTACGGTGAAGTGGTTCAACGACGCGAAGGGGTACGGCTTCATTTCCCAGGAGGGTGGCGAGGACGTCTTCGTACATTTCAGCGCCATCCAGGCCCAGGGCTTCAAGAGCCTGGCCGAGGGCGATAGGGTGGAGTTCGAGGTGACCCGGGGCCCGAAGGGGCTCCAGGCCTCCAACGTGCGGAAGGCCTGACAGCATCCCCAGCGCGAAAACGGACGGCCGGGCCCCCGCGAGGGGGCCCGGCCATTTTCATGCCTCCGAAGGCATCCGGCATCGGCGCGGGTGAAGAACAGCCTTGACAGGCCTTCGAGGGGGTTGGTAAGGTAGCGGCGGTTTTCGGGTACCGCTGACGTGTCGCTTGATCCGCACGCGAACGAAGCTGGTCGGTCCTGAAGGGCGCGAGCGCCGTGAGGACGCGAGTCCTCGTAGGCGCTCTTTTTGTTTCCCCCCGATCTCGGGGGAGACCCCGGCCATGGTGGTCCGGGGATTTCGTGGGCGGATCACCCCCGCTCAAGGAGAGAGGGAATCGAGGTATGGCACAAGGCACGGTCAAGTGGTTCAACGACGCGAAGGGGTACGGCTTCATCCAGGTCGAGGGCGGGGAGGACGTCTTCGTCCACTACAGCGCCATCCAGGCCCAGGGCTTCAAGAGCCTGGCCGAGGGTGACAAGGTGGAATTCGAGGTCACCAAGGGCCCGAAGGGGCTCCAGGCTTCCAACGTGAGGAAGATGTAGGACCGGCGCGAACCATTCGACGGCCCGCCGGACCTTCCGGCGGGCCGTTTTCTTTGTCGGGCGGCAGTGCTGCGGAAAAAGGAGCCCCGACGGCGTTTGCGGCTTCGGGGGTGCTGAGCCGCCCCGCTGGTGAAAAGCGGGGCCGTCGGGGCCGGTGGGTCCTGGGTCCTCCAGGGCCACCTTCAACAGCTTACTGCCGGGCCTTAGGAGGTGACCACCTCACAGATCACCGTAGGGGTACACATCGGCTGGATCACCTCCCTTTCTCGGCGCGGCCCGGCTGAGGGCCCAGGACCCATCACCGCGCACCGGACGCCGACTCCCGGCGCGAGGCTCGGCCACGTCGCTGCTGGCGGGATTGCCCGCGGGGACGCCAGGGGAGCCTGTGTGAGCTCCGACCGATTTCGCCCGAATCTTACATGAGCCGGGCATCGCCCGAAAGGTTTTTTCATTTCACGCTGAGCCGGCCCTGGTTCTTCTCGAGAACGCCGCGCCCCACGCCCTCGACCTTCCCGAGGTCCTGCACCCGCTTGAACGGCCCATGGGCCTGGCGGAAGGCGATGATGCGCTCGGCTACGCCCGCCCCCACGCCCGCGAGCTTCATGAGCTGCGCCTTCGACGCCTCGTTGATGTTGACCTTGGCCTCGCCCCTGCCCGCCTTGTCCTCGGGGCCCGCGACGACCCCCGGGACCAGCGCACACGACACCGCCAGCAGCACCATCGCGATCCATCCCGTCCGCAACGTCATGGCCTCCTCCTCGGTGGTGAGTGGATGATGAGACGCCTCGGTGGACGCGATTTCACTCCGGCGGGGACGAGCCGTCAATGTCCAGAATGCGATACACGACGCGTGGGGACGGGAGGATACAGCGGTCAGGGCGCGACGCGGAAGGTGAAGCGGCCCTCGCTCACGTGGCTGTCCACGGAGACGACACGCCAGCGCACGGTGTAGGCTCCGGGCAGGAGCGGCTGGAGCGAGAGGCGGAAGAGCTTCGGCGCGGAGCGGTCGATCCGGCCGTCGCCCCGGTCCACCCGGCGCCCGTCTTCGCCGACCACCTCGAGGCGGCTCCACGCCGGCTCGAGCGCCTCCGTGAACCAGAGCCGCACCTCGCGTGGCGGGGTGCGCAGCGCGCTCCCGGCGCGGGGGTCCGTGCGCTCGATGAGGGCATGCGCCGCGCCCCCCGTCGCCCCGACCAAGGCGATCAGGAGTGCCAGGACGGCCACCAGCGTCGTGCCGCCGTGCGCGCGCCTCACGACGGCGCGCGTGCGTCGCGTCACTCGTCCGCCGGGCGGGCGAATTCGCGGAGGCAGGCCTCCCACTCCCACGGCAGGAGCGACTGCTTCTTCGAGTTGCAGTCCTTGCAGGCGGGCACCAGGTTTCCCCGCACCGACTTGCCGCCGCGGACGAGGGGCACGATGTGGTCCGCGCTGAGGGCCCTCGGGCCCACCCGGCGCCCGCAGTAGTGACAGACGCCGTCGGCGATGCGCCGCTTCCACCACGTGCTCTGGCGCAGCTCCCGCGCGCGCGCCTTCTCGCGCTTGAGGTCGGCCTCGGACGCCACCGGGGTGAAGCGCTGGGCTGGCATCACGGCCCCTCGACGGTCGAGGAGAGGCGCGCGGACAGCTCCTCCCACTCCTTCATCAGCCAGGCCACCTGCTCCTCGGTCTCCCGGCGCGACTTGGCGATCTCGCGCGCCCGGGCACCGTCGCGGTAGAGATCCGGGTCGGCCAGGGCCAGCCCGATCTCCCGGAGGCGGGCTTCCATCTCGCCGATCTGGGTCTCGACGGCCGCCAGGCGCGCCTGGATGTCCCTGAGCTCGCGTTCGAGGCTCTTCCGCTTCGGGCTGCGCGGGCGGGCCGCCGGAGCGGCCTCGGGGGCGGGCGCGGCCGCGCGGCCGCGTCCTGGCTGAGGGGTGGGAGCCGGCGCCTTCTCCCCGGTGGCCGACTTGCGGGAGAGGTAGTCATCGTAGTTCCCGAGGAAGCTCGCGAGGCGCCCGGCCCGGACCTCGACCACCCGGGTCGCGATGCGGTTGATGAAGTACCGGTCGTGGGAGATGAAGACGATCGTCCCGGCGAAGGCGGCCAGCGCCTCCTCGAGCACTTCCTTCGAGGCCAGGTCGAGGTGGTTGGTGGGCTCGTCCATGCAGAGGAGCGCGGCGGGCCGGACGAGCATCCTGGCCAGGGCCAGGCGGGCCTTCTCGCCGCCCGACAGGACCGACACCCGCTTGTCCACGGCGTCCCCGCCGAAGAGGAAGGAGCCGAGGATGGCGCGGAGACGGCTGTGGGCGGCGTCGGGGGCGGCCGCGGTGATCTCCTCGAGCACGGTCCGGGCGGGATCGAGCGCGTCGAGCTGGTGCTGCGCGTAGTAGTGGACCTCGACGTGCTGGCCCAGCGCCCGCTCCCCGCGCTCGAAGGGGAGCACGCCGGCCAGGATCTTGAGCAGGGTGGACTTGCCGGCGCCGTTGATGCCGACCAGCGCCACCCGCTCGCCCCGCTCCACCAGGAAGTCGAGCCCGGCGTAGACCACGTTGTCGCCGTAGGCCTTGCAGACACCCGCCAGGCGCGCCACGACGCGCCCGGTGCGTGGAGGCTGGGGGAACTTGAAGTGGATCTTCCTCGCGGCCGCGTCCACCTCCACCCGCTCGAGCTTCTCGAGCATCTTCACGCGGCTCTGGACCTGCCGGGCCTTGGTCGCCTGGTAGCGGAAGCGCTCGATGAAGCGCTCGATCTCCTCGACGCGCCTGGCCTGGTTGCGCGCCTGGGCTTCCATGAGCGCCTGCCTCGCCTCCCGCTCGAGCAGGAAGTGGTCGTAGTCGCCGGGGTAGACCTGGATGCGCCCGCCGGCGAGCTCGGCGATGGAGGTCACCATGCGGTTGAGAAAGTAGCGGTCGTGGGAGACGATCACGACGCTTCCGTCATAGGCGGCGAGGAAGCCCTCCAGCCACTGGAGCGACTCCAGGTCGAGGTGGTTGGTGGGCTCGTCGAGGAGCAACAGGGCAGGGCGGAGCAGGAGCAGCCGGGCCAGCGCCGCGCGCATCCGCCAGCCCCCGGAGAACTCTTCCAGCGTCCGGTGGACGGCATCCGGTCCGAAGCCCAGTCCCCCGAGGATCACCTTGGCCTGGGCCTCGAGACGGTACCCGCCCAGGGCCTCGAAGCGGTGCTGGATCTCGCCGTAGCGGTCGGTGAGCGCCGGATCGGCGTCCGGGTGCGCCATGCGGGCGGCGAGATCTTCGAGCGCCTCCTCGAGCTGCCAGACCTCGTCGAAGCCGGACAGCGCCTCCGCGAGCACCGTGTGCTCGCCCCCGCTCCCCCCCGCCTCCTGCGGCAGGTAGCCCACCGAGACGCCGCCGTCGCGGTGGACCCGGCCGGCATCGGGCTCCTCGACGCCGGCCAGGATGCGGCACAGCGTGGTCTTCCCGGCGCCGTTGGGCCCGACCAGCCCGATGCGCTCGCCGCTGACGATGCGCCAGGAGCAGTCGCGGAGGAGCTCCTGGCCGCCGTAGGCCTTGGCCACGGATTCGAGGGCGATCACCGGGCTCTCCCTGCCCCTACCCCATGGTCTGCACGCGCTGGGGCGCGATCTTGTAGATGACGCGGACCTCGCCGGGCTGGCGGAAGGGGTAGGTGTCCTGGCCGAGGTACTTCTTGGCGAGCGAGTCGATGTGGCCGTCGGCCCCGGCCTCGGTGATCTCGGCCACCCGGCCCTTGACCTGGAAGTAGCGGTACGGGTTGTCCGGGTCCATGACGGCCAGGGCGACGAGCGGGTTCCGGCGCAGGTTCTTGTCCTTGACGCGGCCCCGGGCCGTGTTGACCCGGATGTGGGTCCCGTCCCAGTCGAACCACACCGGGGTCACCTGCGGGGCGCCGTCGGCCCCGAGGGTTGCCAGGCTGGCGAAGGCCTTCTTCTCCAGCAGATCCTTGAACGGCTCCGGAATCCCTGCCATCATGCCCCTCCCGTGTTCGTGGCGCCCGCCCTGATCGCGTCCATCACCGCGAAGGCGTGGCGGACCGACTTGATGGCCAGCGTGCCGCCCATCAGCACGCCGATGTCCAGCGTCTCGGCGATCTCCGCGTCGGTGGCGCCCTGGTGGAGGACCTCCTCCACGCGGTGCTCGATTCAGTCGAAGCAGTTCTGCGACACCGCCACGGCCAGGGCCGTCAGCTCCTTGTGCTTCTTCGAGAGCGCGCCGTCGGCGAACAGGCGCCGGCCCAGCGCGCCGAAGGCCGCGGGCACCTGCATGGGGCTCCGCGCCACGAGGCCGTTCAGGCGCTGCCGCTCGGCGTTCTTCTCGTGGAGGTGGATCATCACTGGGCCTCCTCGCTGGCGGACGCCCCGCGGGACGGGGCGGGAGGGTCCGTGAGCGCCCGGGCGCGCGCCTCCGCGAGGCCGCGCAGCGCGAGCAGCAGCCGGACGAGGCACTGCTGCACGAGGGCGCCGTCCTGGGCCGTCGGATCAGCCACCCAGGCCCTCGCCCACTCCCGGTTCTCCGCCTGGAACCCGAGCGTGGGCGAGAGGGCCTCGAGACGGAGAAGCAGATCGTCAGCGGGCAGCCCGCCCGCCTTGAGCCGCGCGACGACGGCGCCCCGGACCGCGGCGTTCCAGACGCCGGTGAGCGCCTCGATCAGCGCCGTGTAGCATGTGGCGTCCGGGCGCTGCTCGATCTGCTCGATCATCGCCGCGGCGAGGGGGTGCAGGGCCGGCGCCCCCTCCTCGTCCACGCCGATGAACCCGGCCAGCAGCGGGTCCCTCGACAGGACGGCGCCGCCCGCGAGCAGCGCGCGCAGCTCCGCGATGGACACCGGCGGCAGCCCGGCCAGACGCTCGAGGAGCGGGACATCCCCGGCCATGGTCGTCACGGCCCCGAGGGAGCCGCCGGCTCCTGGGCCACCGCCAGGTCCTTGGCCTGCCCGGCGGGAACGAGGAAGGCGGACGCGAGCGCCGCGACGCACACTGCGAGCCCCACGGTGAAGACGCCGCCCACCGCGGAGGCCATGGCCGGCCGCATCTGCAGCAGCACCTCCGCGCCGAGCCCCGCGCGACTCATGGGGTTCACGATCAGGTCGGGATGCTCGACCACGCGCCGCAGCCCCTCCTGCAGCGGCGGCGGCGCCGCGGCCAGCAACCCCGCGAGCTCCGTGTGCAGCCGGTGCGCCATCACCGCCCCCATCACGGCCACGCCCACCGTGCCCCCGATGGACCGGAAGAACGAGACGACGGAGGTGGCGGAGCCCAGGAGCGGGCGCGGCACGGCGTTCTGCACCGCGATCAGCATGGGCACGAAGACGAGCCCCATGCCGATCCCGGCCAGCACGATGTCCCGGGCGGCGGTCAGCCGGGTGAGGGACGCGCTCCAGCCGGCGAACAGGAGGAAGCCGAGGGTGAGGACCGCCATGCCGGCCAGGACGACGCCGCGGTAGCCGACCCGCAGGACCAGGCGCGCGCCGAGGATGGAGAACGCGACCCACCCCAGGATGAAGGGCGTGAGCACGAAGCCGGCCTGGGTCGCCGTGCTCCCGATCACGGCCTGCAGGAAGAGGGGAATGTAGGCGATGGCCCCGAACATGGCCATCCCGGAGAGGAATCCGGTGGCCGAGGCGGCGCGGACCATCGGGTTTGCGAAGAGCCCGAGGGGGATGAGGGGCTCGGCCGCGCCCCGCTCCACCAGGAGGAAGCCGGCGAGCAGCACCGCGGAGGCGGCGAGCAGCGCCAGGACGGACCCCTGCGTCCACGAGGCCCCGCGTCCCGCCTCCACGAGTCCCATCAGCAGGGCGGAGATGGCGCCGGCGAAGAGCAGCGTCCCCGCGTGGTCGAACACCACGGGCCGGGGCGAGCGCCCCTCGCCGCGGAGCCCGCAGCCGATGGCGCCGGCGGCCAGGAGCCCGAAGGGCACGTTGATGTAGAAGACCCACCGCCAGGACACCGTGTCGGCCAGGAAGCCGCCGAGCAGCGGGCCCACGAGGGAGGCCACCCCCCAGACTCCGGAGAAGTACCCCTGCATCTTCGCCCGGCGCTCGAGATCGTAGAGGTCGCCGATGATGGTCATGCCCAGCGTGATCAGCGAGCCCGCGCCCAGCCCCTGCACGGCGCGAAAGGCGATGAGCTGGCCCATGCTCTGGGCGAACCCGGAGAGGGCCGAACCGACCAGGAAGAGGGCGAAGCCGGCCAGGTAGGTCCGCCGGCGGCCGATGAGGTCGGCCAGGCGCCCCCAGATCGGCATGGTGACCGTGGAGGCCAGGAGGAAGCCGGAGAACACCCAGGAGTAGATCCGGATGCCTCCGAGGCTGGCGACGACCGTCGGCATCGCGGTCGCGACCACCGTGGACTCCATCGCCCCGAGGAACACCGCGCCCATCACCCCGGCCAGCACGAGGCCCCGGTGCGTCGCGCCCGCAGTTGCCGTCCCGGGCACTAGTGGCCGCCCGTGCAGCCGGCGCAGCCACACCGCGCGCGGAGCTGCGAGTACGGGTAGAGGCTCTGGCCTCCGTCCGACCAGGTGACGCGCAGGGCATCCGGGAGCTTCTTGATCTCCCGCGGCCACGTCATGGCCTCCGTGAGCGCCGGCGGCGGCGAGCCGGCGAGCGCCGGATCGTCCAGCCGCAGCCGGTCGAAGGGGTAGATGCTCGAGTGGCTGTCCGCCCAGGTGATGCCGAGCGCGTAGCGGCCGACCAGATGCACGTCCCGCGGCTGCTCCGGATTCGGCTGCCCCAGGATGGGCAGGCCCCGCTTGATCGTCATGTCCCGCCTCCGGCAGTCGCGCCGGCGAGCCGCTGCCCGGCCAGGAGATAGTGCACCGCCAGGTTCTGATGGCCTCCCCACGCCGCCGCGCGGCGGCGGACAGCCGCTTCGCTCGGGAGCCGGCCGCGGCCGAAGAAGTGGGCGAAGGCCTTCCTCACCGCGAGGTCCCCCGCCGGGCAGACGTCCCCGCGCCCCAGGCTGCGCGCCAGGAACCACTCCGCCGTCCACCGCCCGAATCCCCGGATCGCCGTCAGCGTGCTCATCACCTCTCCGTTGGGGCGCCCGCGCAGGGCATCCAGGTCGAGCGCGCCGGAGGCGACCTGGCGGGCCAGACCGATGATGTACTCGGCCTTCCGCCCCGTGAACTGCATGGCCCGGAGCTGTCTGACCTGCGCGCGCGCCAGCCGCTCCGCGTCCGGGAAGGCGTAGACGGTGTGGCCGCCCACCGCCACGGGCGTGCCGAAGCCCCGCACCAGCCGGGCGCGCACCGTGAAGGCGAACCGCAGATTCACCTGCTGGGCGCACACCGCCCCCACGAGCATCTCGAGCGGTTGCGGCATCAGCGTGGGCCGGAGCCCGTAGAGCCGCGGCACCAGCGCGCCGAGCACCGGATCGCGGCGCGCGGCCTGGTAGAACGCCGGTAGATCCAGCTCGAGCCCGCAGAGCTGCCGGGCCTCGGCGACCGCCGCGTCCAGGGCCCGGGCGCTCCGCGCCCCGGGGAGCCGGAGCGTCACCCGCGCGTCGTCCGGGCCGCCGGCCCAGCGTAGCTCGTAGCCGTACCAGCGCCCGCCGACCCGCACCGCGCGCCGGAAGACCCCGTCGCCCAGGCTGTTCGCCGGATCCTCGCCCCAGAGGTGAAACCGGGCAAGCGTGCGAGCCACGTCCAGCGGTCCGCGGGCAGCAAGGGTGGCCTCCATCGCGGGAATTCAGTGTACCAGAGGCCCGCCGCGAGGGGAACGGCGCGCGCGGGTTGCGTCTGTCTCCGGGCCTCGCGTATGGTGGGGGCACTCTCACTGCGAGGTGCGCGCCATGCCCGATGCCGTCCTCGTCGCCCGGTCCGATGGAGTGCAGACCCTCACGCTCAACCGTCCCGACTCGCTCAACGCGCTCACCGTGGAGGTGATGGGCGCCCTGGCCGACCGCCTGGAGGAGGCGGCCGCCGACCGGGACACCCGCGCCGTGGTGATCACCGGCGCGGGCAGCGCCTTCTCGGCGGGCGGCGACCTGGCCTTGCTCCAGGCGCTCCCGGGCATGCCCGAGGGGCGCGCCCGGGAGGTGGTCTACGGGGCGTTCCAGCGGGTGCCGCGGCTCATCCGCGCCATGACCAAGCCCGTGATCGCCGCCGTCAACGGCGCGGCCGTGGGCGCCGGCTGCGAGATCGCCGTGGCGTGCGACTTCCGGATCGCGTCGGAGAAGGCGCGCTTCGGCGAGGTCTGGATCACGCTCGGCTGCATCCCGGCGCTCGGCGGCATGTTCCTCTTGCCCCGGCTCGTGGGGCTCGGCAGGGCCACGGAGCTCGTCCTCACCGGCGAGATCATCGACGCCCGGGAGGCGCTCCGCATCGGCCTCGTGAACAAGGTGGTCATGCCGCCGGACCTGCCCCGCGCCGCCGAGGAGCTCGCCCTGAGCCTCGCCCGGGGGCCGGCGCGCGCCATCGCCGCCGCCAAGGCCGCGCTCGACCGCGGCCTCGCCTCGACCTTCCAGGCGGAGCTGGCCGCCACCGTGGAGGCGCAGATCGCCTGCTTCGCCACCCGCGACTTCGCGGAAGGGGTCCGGGCGCTCGCCGAGAAGCGGACGCCGCGGTTCACCGGCGAGTGAGCGCCGTCACCGGGAGAGGTGGTACGGCACGTCGGTGACCACCACGTTCTTCCGGAACAGGAGCGCCCCCTTGATGAGGAGCGCCGTCTGGTTGTGCAGCAGGTGCTGCCACCACCGGGCGGGGATGAACTCGGGGATGATGATCGTGACGATGTGGTTCTCGCCGTGGGCCAGCAGGTGGTCGAGGTACGCGAGGAAGGGCGTCAGCAGCGACCGGTAGGGCGAGGTCAGCACCACCAGCGGCAGCCCGCACCCCCACTTCCCCCACTTCTCCTCGAGGCGCCGCGTCTTCTCCGGGTCCAGCTCCACGTACACCGCCTTCGCCGACGGCGACAGTGTCTGGGCGTACTGCAGCGCCTGGATCACCCCCTTGTGCAGATCGCCCACCAGGACCAGCACCGTGTGGTGCATGGGCGCCGGGGCGACGTAGCCCTCCACGGAGAGCTGCCCGGCCACCTGCTGGTAGTGGCGGTGGATCATGACGAACACCGCGACGAGGAGCGGGATGAGGAACACGACGATCCAGGCGCCGTGGGTGAACTTGGTGGCGGCGATCACCAGCATCACCAGCCCGGTGACGGACGCGCCCACGGCGTTCACCCACCAGCGCCACCACCACCCCTCCTCGCGGCGGGTGAGCCAGCGGCGCACCATGCTGGCCTGGGAGAGCGTGAAGGAGATGAAGACCCCCACCGCGTAGAGCGGGATCAGGGCATGGGTGTCGCCCGAGAAGACCACGATCAGCAGGGCGGCCGTCCCGCCCAGGATCAGGATGCCATTGGAGAACACGAGGCGGTCGCCGCGCGTCCCGAACTGGCGCGGGATGAACCCGTCGCGCGCCAGGAAATACGCGAGTCGGGGGAAGTCGGCGAACGAGGTGTTGGCCGCGAGGACCAGGATCAGCATCGTCACCGCCTGGATCTCGTAGTAGAGGAGGCCGCCGCCGAAGACCTGCCGCGCCAGCTGCGAGACCACCGTCTCCTGCCTGGGGACGATCCCGTGGTGATGGGCGAGGAAGGTGATCCCCATGAACAGGGCCACGAGGATGAGGCCGAGGTACCCGAGGACGGTGCGCGCGTTCCGGGACTCGGGCGACTTGAACGCGGGCACGCCGTCGGAGACGGCCTCGACGCCTGTCAGCGCCGTGCACCCGGCGGCGAACGCCCGGAGGACGAGGAAGAGCGTCACCGCCTGCATGCCCTCGCCGCCCGCCGCCGGCGGCGTCGGCGCCGGCGCGGACACCGCCCAGCCGAGCATCCACCCCATGAAACCGTAGGCCAGCATCCCGGCGAAGCTCACGATGAACAGATACGTGGGCAGCGCGAACAGCGCGCCCGATTCCCTGATGCCCCGCAGGTTCGCCGTGGCGATGATCGCGATGCACAGGACGCCCAGCACCACGCGGTACCCGTAGAGCGCCGGGAAGGCGGAGGTCACCGCCGCCACCCCCGCGGCCACGCTCACGGCCACCGTCAGGACATAGTCGATGAGCAGCGCGCCCCCGGCCACGAGGCTCGGCAGCGCGCCGAGGTTGTCCTTGGTGACGATGTAGGCGCCGCCGCCTTGCGGGTACGCGAGGATGGTCTGGCGGTACGAGCTCACCACCACGACCACCAGCAGGGCGATGGCGACACCGATCGGGATGGAGTGCCCGAGGGCCCCCGTCCCGGCCAGCACCAGGACGAGCAGGATCTCTTCCGTGGCGTACGCGACGGACGACAGGGCGTCGGAGGCGAACACGGCGAGCGCAGTCCGCTTCGAGAGGCGCTCGTGGCGCGCCTGCGCGGTGGCCAGCGGCCGGCCGACGAAGAGCTGCTTGAGGGCGTTGAGTCGCACGGAGGGGCTCCGAAGGCCCTACGCTAGAGGGCCGACTCTCCCTTGTCAAGCAACGGGGCGCGGCCCCGGCCCTTCGCGAAACTCCGGGATCGGCGCGTCGGCCCGCGTCGCCGCCGGCGCAAGAATCGTGGTCCGCTTCGTCAGAAGGGCTGGGGCATCCGCTCGGTCCGGGCCATCCGCTCGAACGAGGCGTACTCGGAGATGAAGGTCAGCTTGACCGTGTCCACGGGGCCGTTGCGCTGCTTGCCGATGATGAGCTCGGCGACCTTCTCGCCGTCCTCGGACTGCAGCCCGTACCGCTCCGGGCGGTACACGAACAGGATGAGGTCGGCGTCCTGCTCCAGCGCCCCCGACTCGCGCAGGTCGGAGAGCTGCGGCCGGTAGTCCTTCGACTGCCGCGCCTCCACGGCGCGCGACAGCTGCGACAGGGCGATGACCGGCACGGTCAGCTCCTTGGCCAGCGCCTTGAGCGAGCGGGAGATCTCGGAGATCTCCTGCTGGCGGTTCTCCGGGGTGCGCCCGCGCATGAGCTGGAGGTAGTCGATCACCACGACGTCGAGGCCGTGCTCCGCCTTGAGGCGCCGGGCCTTGGCCCGCGCCTCCAGCACCGACAGCGCCGGCGAGTCGTCGATGTAGATGGGGGCCTCCGCGAGCCGCCCCGCCGCATGCGTGAGGCGGGTCCAGTCCCGCGGCTCCAGGTAGCCGGTGCGCACCTTGTGGGAGTCCACGCGCGCCTCGGCGCAGAGGAGCCGCTGGACCAGCTGTTCCTTGGACATCTCGAGGCTCAGCACCAGCACGCGCTTGTGCTGCTCCACGCCGGCGTACTTGGCGACGTTCAGGGCGAAGGCGGTCTTGCCCATGGAGGGCCGCCCCGCGATGATGACGAAGTCGCTCGGCTGGAAGCCGGAGGTCAGCCGGTCCAGCTCGTCGAAGCCGGAGGCGAGCCCGGTGATATGCTCCTTCCGCTCGTACAGCCGCTCGATGTGCTCGAAGGCGTCCTTGAGGATGGCCCGCACCGGGATGGCAGAGCCCTGCATGCGGCGCTCGGAGATCTGGAAGATGAGCCGCTCGGCGTCGTCGAGCAGCTTGTCGACGTCGTCGGTGGCGGCGAAGCTCTGCCCGATGATCTCCGTGGCGATGCGGATCAGGTCCCGCAGGAGCGCCTTCTCCCGGACGATGCCGCCATAGGCGAGCAGGTGGGCGGCGGTGGCGGCCTCCTCCACGAGGGCCGCGAGGACCGCCGGCCCGCCGATCTCCTCCAGCGCGTTGCGGCGGCGCAGCTCCTCCGAGAGCGTGAGGAGGTCCACCGGCTCGTTCCGCTCGAAGAGGGCGATCATGGTGTCGAAGATCTTCCGGTGGCCCTCCTTGTAGAAGTCGGAGGGCCGGAGAAGCTCGACGGCCTTCGGGAGACTCTCGCGCTCGAGCAGGATGGCGCCGAGCACGGCCCGCTCCGCCTCCAGACTGTGCGGGGGGATCTTGGAGGTGAGCAGATCCTCGAGCGTCGCCACGCCTACTCCCGGCTGACGATGACCTTGAGGTGAGCCGTGACGTCTCCGTGCAGGCGGATGGGGACGCTGAACTCGCCCAGGGCCTTGATGGGCTCCTCGAGCGCGATGCGGCGCCGCTCGACCTCGAGCCCGTGCTGGCCGAGGAAGGCGGCCACGTCGGCCTTGCCCACCGACCCGAAGAGCCGCCCCTCGTCCGAGGCCTGCCGGCTCTGGGCGAACGTGAGCGCCTCGATGGCCTGCGCCTGCCCCTCGGCCGCCGCCCGCAGCGTGGCGGCCCGGCTCTCCTGGCGCGCCTTGATGGAGTCGAGGTTCTTGAGGTTGGCCGCAGTGGCGTTGAGCGCAAGGTTGTGAGGCAAGAGGTAGTTGCGGGCGTAGCCATCCGCCACGTCCCGCACCTCGCCGCGACGGCCGAGCTTGGGCACGTCGTCAAGGAGGATGATCTTCATCGCGGACTCCCGGGCCTCACTCTGCCGTGTAGGGGACGAGCGCGATGGTGCGCGCCCGCCGGATGGCGTGGGTCAGCTGGCGCTGGTGCCGGGCGCAGCTTCCGGAGATACGCCGCGGGGTGATCTTGCCCCGCTCGGAGACGAAGTTCCTGAGTCTCCGCACGTCCTTGTAGTCGATCAGATCGACCTTGTCGACACAGAACTTGCAGACCTTGCGCCGCCCGAACCGGCGGCGCTTCGCTGGCTTGCTGATCGGGGGAATGGCTCGTTCCTCCTAGAAGGGGACGTCCTCGTCCCCCTCGCTGAGTGGTTCCACGGCGTCGGGCGCGCCCGTCGCGGCCGGGGCCTTGCTCCGGCCCATGAACTGCACGCGCTCGGCCACCACCTCGACGACGTTCCGCTTCTGCCCGTCCTTCGTCTCCCAGTCGCGGGTCTGGAGCCGTCCCTCGACCATGATCGGGCTGCCCTTGTCCAGGTACTCCCCGCAGCTCTCGGCCTGCTTGCCCCACACCACGACGGTGAGGAAGCAGGTGTCCTCCCGCTTCTCCCCGCTCTGCGTGGTGTAGCGGCGGTTGACCGCGAGCCGCAGATCCGCCACCGCGCTGCCGCTGGGCGTGTAGCGGAGCTCCGGCGGCCGCGTGAGGTTGCCGATGAGAAAGACTCGGTTGAGGCTCGCCATCAGACGACCTCCTCGGCGACCGGGGCCTCCGGCTTCGGCACGGACCGCGCGCGCCTGCGCACGGGGACGCGGGTCGTGACGTAGCGCAGCACCTGGTCGTTCAGCTTGAGCTGGCGCTCGAACTCCTTCACGACCGCCGGGGTGGCGGAGGCCTCGATGACGGCGTAGGTCCCCTCGCGCTGCTTGCGGATGTCGTACGTCAACCGACGCTTGCCCCAGTTCTCCACCTTGCCGAGCTGCCCGCCCAGCGTCGCGAGGTTCTCCTGCACCCGGGTCAGGAGCGCCGCGACCTCCTCGTCGGTGGGTCGCGGATCAAAAATCATCAGGATCTCGTACGGGTACAGCGGCTTCACCCCCCTTGGGCACTGCAAGACGCCATTCAGAAAGCGATTCACGTTACCAGAGCCCCCGCCACAAGGCAAGCGCGCCGCCCACCGCGGCGATCAGGAGGAGCCGGCCCGCCCGGCCTCCCGCTGGCGCTCTGTCTCCCTGCGTACACCGCTTGCACGGAGACGGTCAAGACGTGGACAAAAAGAGACACGGCCCCTGCCGTTCCCGGCAGGGGCCGTGCCCCTTCCCCGCGCGAGTCGCGGGTCTAGTACATGTCCCCGTGCGGCATCGGCGGAGCCGCGGCAGGCTTCTCCTCGGGCAGATCGGTCACGAGCGCCTCCGTGGTCAGCAGCAGGCCCGCCACCGAGGCGGCGTTCTGCAGCGCCACGCGCTCGACCTTCGTCGGGTCGATGATCCCCGCCTGGATCATGTCCACGAACTCCAGGCCCTCGGCGTCGAAGCCGCGGGTGGCCACCTTCTCCGCCTTCACCTTCTCGACGATCACGCTGCCCTCGAGCCCCGCGTTCTCCACGATCTGGCGGATGGGTTCCTCCAGCGCGCGCTTGACGATGTTCGCGCCCACCTTCTCGTCACCCTCGAGCTTCAGGGCTTCGATGCTTCCGGCGGCCCGCAGCAGCGCCACGCCGCCGCCCGGCACGATCCCCTCCTCCACGGCCGCCCGCGTCGCGTTCAGCGCGTCCTCCACCCGCGCCTTCTTCTCCTTCATGGCGGTCTCGGTCGCCGCCCCCACCTTGATCACCGCCACACCCCCCGCCAGCTTCGCCAGCCGCTCCTGCAGCTTCTCGCGATCATAGTCGGAGGTCGTATAGTCGATCTGGGTCCGGATCTGCTTGATCCGCCCCTCGATGGTCGCCGTCTTGCCGGCGCCCTCGACGAGCGTGGTGTTGTCCCTGTCGACCACGATCTTCTTGGCCTTGCCGAGATCCTCGAGCTTGATGTTCTCGAGCTTGATGCCGAGGTCCTCGGTGATGGCCTTGCCGCCCGTCAGGATGGCGACGTCTTCCAGCATGGCCTTGCGCCGGTCGCCGAAGCCGGGGGCCTTCACGGCCGCGCAGTGCAGCGTGCCGCGCAGCTTGTTCACCACGAGCGTCGCCAGCGCCTCACCCTCGATGTCCTCGGCGATGATGAGGAACGGCTTGCCCGAGCGCGCCACCTGCTCGAGCAGCGGCAGCATGTCCTTCATCACGCTGATCTTCTTCTCGTGGATCAGGATGAGGGCGTCCTCCAGCACGCACTCCATCCGCTCGGCGTCGGTCACGAAGTAGGGCGAGAGGTAGCCGCGGTCGAATTTCATGCCCTCGACCACGTCGAGCTCCGTCTCGGCCGACTTCGACTC